>SKKR01000081.1 GCA_007123655.1 Thermomicrobiaceae bacterium | reverse complement strand
GGCGATGAACCCGGAATCGAACTCGGTCTGATGGGTCCGGATCGTTTTCTCGAGGATCTCGCTGAACTCCTGAACCTCTCTTGGACTGAGTGCTGTCTCCTCCACGCGATCTTCACTCCATGGCTCCGGCCGGTTGAACGCGGGTGTTGAAACGTCGACCGCGAGAAACGATATCTCGTCGAGCCCGATATCCCTGGCGGCGTCGATGATGTTCGGAAGGTCGGTGAAGTTACGACTCTGGATGACGCAGCGTCCAGTGACACGATAAGACGGGTCCACTTCTCGTAGCGCGGCGACCCCGTCGGCCAGGCGTTCGAACGCTCGCGGGATGTTGCGGATCGCATCGTGGACATCGGCGCTTCCATCGAGAGAGACGATGACGTCGTCACACCACCGGGTCACGTCGCTCGCATTGCGACGGAGAAGCAGTCCAGTAGAGAGGAGCGTGATCTTCACTCCCGTTTCGCGAAGCAATTCACAGAGCGACCAGAGGTTGGAGTGCATCAACGCTTCCCCGCCGGAAAGAACAACCCACTGCACGTTCAGGCGACGAATCGCGTCAACATGAGTCTCAAGGCTCTCGCGCGAGATCTCGGTTGCATTGCGGTTGGCTTTCCAGATGTCGCACATCACACAGCGGCAATTGCAGCGACTGTGCGGCATCAGGACCAGCACCGGCAACGAGTGGATCTGGTGCGTGCTCAGCGTCAGCTGGCGTTTGGCGATTTCGATGGGAGAAAGCAAAGAGACGCTCCAGCCCAGGGGATCTGGTCGATCCCGGTGCAATCGTCGAGATCAGAACCCGCTCGTCTCCGGCCGTTGATAGGCCAGCAGCTTGTGGAGCACCCGCAGCTCCAGCGGATGATGATAGACCCGCAAGTGGTACCGCCAGGCGCTGACCGAGCGCAGCACCCAGCGCCAGAGCCCGGACAGCCTGGGATCGGTGGCGGTCGGATAATAGGCGTTCAGGACGCGCTCGAAGTTGTGGATCTTCTTGCGGAGCGGGTCCTCGACCCAGGGCATGTGGCTGCTCCGGCGCATGGAGAACTCCTGCCACTCCGGGCTGATCCAGCCGTCGAGCGTCTCCGGGAAGTTGAATCCGTCGGCCTTTGCCTGGTCGTAGAGCTCACCGGCGAGCGGGACGGGCGTGTACATGTACAGGATGATCTCCGATCTCGGGTTGACCTGTTTCAACCTGCGGATGAACTCCAGGGTTCCCTGCACGTCGGCTTCAGGGTCCGGCGGATTCCCTAGCACGAACGAGAACTCCGGGACGATATCGTACTCGGCCATCTTCCCCGCGAGGGCCATCGTTTTCTCGGTCGACGCCGTGCCTCCCTTGTTCATGAGTTTCAGTGTCTCGTCCGAACCGGATTCCGCCCCCAGAAACACCATCCGCAGACCGGAATCCCGCATAAGTCGCCAGGTAGCGTCGCTGTACTTGAGCATCGTATCGATGCGGCCCTCACCCCACCAGCCGATGTTGAGGTCCATAATCCGCTCGCAGAACTCGGCGGTTCGCTTCTGATGGACGAAGAAATTGTTGTCGTAGAACTCCACCGAGTCGGCCCCGTAGTTCTCTACCAGTTCCCGGGTGACGCCGGCGGTCCGCTCGGCCGACTGCGGCATCCAGCGACCGCCGACCATGTTGACGACCGCACAGAAATTGCAGAAGAACGGGCATCCGTAGCTGGAGTGATGTGGAAGCGTGCGTTTGCCCATGAACGTCGGCCGGATGTATCGCTCCATCGCGACCCGATGGTAGGGGTAGCCCGGCAACGAGTCCGGCTGCGGGATCTGAGCGACTTCATTTGCCCGGATTTCACCCGTCACCTTGTCTGCACAGGCGATACCGGGGATCTCCGAAGGGTCGCCACCGGATGCCAGACAATCGAGCAGTTTCTTGAAGACCACCTCTCCGTGCCCGCGCACGACGTAATCGACGAAGTCGGCTCGAAGCGCCACGTCGAAGTGCTGCGTCGGGAAGTACCCGCCCCAGATGATGGTCAGTTCGGGATGCATCCGGCGTAACTCACGGCATTGCGGGACGGCGTGGTTGAGTTGCGGGCCAGGCATAACAGTCACTGCCAGCGTGCGCGCCCCACGTTCCCGGACAGCTCGATCGATCGCGGCGACCGGATCATCCTCCAGGTTGCCGTCGATGATGACGTAGTCGTAGGCACCCTCGATCACCGCGCCGAGTGCGAGGAGCGACATCGGCAGGACCGGTTTCCGCTGCGCTGTGCTTGGCGGGTTGTAGAGAATCAGCATCGACCTGTCACCCGTTCCGCTGGAGCCCGTAGACCGTCAGTGTCTCGTTGATATGCCTGCGCTCCGCTATCGTCGTGATGACGTACCCGTGTCGCCGAAACGCGTTCAGAAAGCCTGTGCAATCTCCGTCGGACGAAAGCACCAAGAGCGCCATTCCTGTTCCGGATAGATAGCCGCCCGTGGTTGCAGCGAACCGTTCGGCGAGATCGGGCGACCGCCACGACCGGTCGTATGCATCGGCCGGTTCGCCCTCGAAGTACGGTGGGTTGAACAGAATGACGTCGAAAGTTTCCTGCGGCTCGAGCGGCTCGAACAGGTCCCCCTCGCGCACGTCCACGCGATTCTCGACCCCGTGCAGGAGCGCGTTGATCCGGGTGCAGCGAACCGCGTCGGGGTTGATATCGACGGCGACGACGCGTTCGGCGAATCCGCACGCCGCGATCGCCCCGATACCCGTGCCCGTTCCCATGTCGAGGACGCTCGATCCCGGTGGGACGAGGCGTTCATCGAGGGTTTCGGCGAGAAATGCGCCGGACTTGAACAGGACCGGGTTGAAGACGTTCGGGAGCACCAGTACGTCACGTCCACCTGCCCGCTCCAGCGTCAGGCGCCGGTGCCGGTGCTGTTGCGTCAGGAGATAGCGAAGTCGCAGTGTGTAGCGTCCCAAGAGGCGACTGAGTCGAGTTCCGAACCCGACCCGACCGGGTTCAACGACTTCACTGGAAGCACTGAATTGTTCTGGAGCGTCCGGCCGGGCAGTCATCGCGCCGTCCGTTCCATCACCAGCAGATAGTGATCATTCAACCAGTGCCAGACTCGAGTCCCCGCCAGGCGACGATCGATAACCCCAAGCGGGCGGAACAATCGCGGGGCGCGATCGACGAGGCGGTTCATACCGCTTGGCGGAAGTAAGAGGCCCAGGCCCGCACGTTCGACCGTCTTGAAATGAGAACCGAACTCCACTTCGAGTCGTCGCATCGAGGGGTACCAGACCGGGAACGAATCCGGCCCGCCGGCGTCCGCCGGAGCCCCGGATCTCAACCGTCGAAGCGCCACCCGAAACTCGAGCCTCGCCCCGTGCCAGATGATCTCCCACGGGCACAGCGGGCCCATGACCGTCATTGCCAGATAACCGCCGGGTGCAACGACGCCGGCCAGACGCCGGGAAAGCCCGCGGCGGTCTTCAACGCAGTTGAGCGGTCCAAAGTTGGCCAGAACGAGCTGAAAGTCCGGTGCCTGATCGCTCAGGGAGACGGCGAAACTCGCCGGATCATTCAGGTCGAGCGGACGAAATTCGATCGACCCGGTGACACCGTTGCGCTCGGCCGTTCGTCCGGCAACTGCCAGCATGGCGGGGGATGCATCGGTGGCGATAACGGTCATCCCGTGCCGTGCAAGCCAGGAGGCATCCGCGCCGGTTCCGCAGCCGAGTTCCAGGGCTCGTCCACCCGGGCGGACGTAGCCCGACAGCCGCTGTCGAACCATCCCCCGGTAGAATCGTCCCAGCCTGGTCTCGGTGAACGTCGAGTCGTAGCCCGCGGCAGCCGCGTCAAACGGGTGGCCGTCCATCACCATTTTCTCGAACTGCAATGACTGGCTACTGACCATGTTCAACCTCGCGCTGCGTCAGCATCATGCCGGCCCGGCCCAGCTTGGCGTTGACGAACGCCTTCGCCATGCGCGGCAAGGTGCCGTGCCCGTTCTGGCGCTGCTGGTGGAACTTCACCTCGTTGACCATCCAGCGATTCGCGAAATCGTAGAAGCGACGAGAATGGCGACCGGCCACGGTAAAGTCGCGATCTGAACCCTCACTCCAGGACTTCATCGGAATGACGCGATCCTCGACTTCTTCGTAGTACGGGGTGCCCTTGATCGGATAAGCGACAGTCGTCAGGAAAAGATCAGGGTCTGACGCCTTCAGGTGATCTACTGTTGCCTCCAGGTCCGAAATCTCTTCCCCGTGATATCCAAGCATGATGAACATCCCGGCTTCGATCCCGTTGCGCTGGAGCGACCTGACGACCCGGCGGACGTCTTCCGCGTCCGTTCGGCGATCCATCGAGTCCAGGATCCGTTGCGACCCGCTTTCGGCACCGACCCAGATCCGGAAGCACCCCATCTCCGCGAGCGTTTCGATGATGTCGTCCTTCAGCCGGTCCTGGCGTGAGATCGTCTCGAACGGGATGTTGATTCCCCGCCGTTTAAGTTCTTCGGCGTAATTGAAGAACCAGGAGCGATGAATGGTGAACACGTCATCCGCGTACCACACCATGTCCGGCTCGTACGTCTCCAGAATGAGTTCCAGCTCGTCGGCGACGTTTTCGACGGTGCGTCGGCGGTGGGTGTAGCCGAACACCGCGTGGCTGCACCACTTGCAGCGGTAGGGACACCCGCGGGCCGTTATGAGCGACACTGAGCCCATGCCGTGATGCTCGCGCCAGACGCGGACGTACTCCGCGATGTTGATCGCCTCACGGTCCGGGAACGGCATCTCGCTGAGGTCGGGAATGTACGCTCGCGGCGCGGTGTAGACGATCTCGTCGTCCTCTCGATAGACGATCCCGTGGATATGCCGCATACCCGTTGTTCCGTAGCGGGCGATGTGCGGCAGGAGCTCTTCGAGAGTCAGTTCACCCTCCCCGATCACGACGATGTCGGCTCCGTGTTCGAGATACTCGGCGGGATAGTTGGCTGAATCTGGTCCCCCGGCGATGACTGTGCTGCCCAGTTCTTTGAACAGCTTGATCGATCGCACGGCACGAGGACGGGTCATCAGGTTGCAGTAGATCCCGACTACGGGCGGCCTCTCCCGCTCGACGTAGGCACGAAGATCGTCGTAGCTACTGAACGTCGTGTCGAAGACGTTCACCGCGAAGCCGCGCTGTTTGAGGTAGGACGAGATGTAGAGTATCCCGAGCGGTGGATAGGGTTTCATCACCTCGCGCTCGCGGGGATCCTCGTAGAGAAAGTAACCGTGTGTGAGCAGGATGTCCATTGAGTGCGCCTCTGTATCCTTTTCCCGAACCGTGATCGCCTACGAAAGCCGCGGGAGCGGTTTGACCCGGTCAACGATCGCCTTCTCGATTGGAAAGCGATAGAAGTCCCGGGAACACCGCCAGCGAGCGACCTTCTGGAGTGCCCGGCGCGGCCAGGTTTCGGGCCCCCAGGCGAACCGGTTGTAGAACTTGAATCGCTCTACCAGTTCCTCTTTCTCACGAGTGACCCACGGGCCGGACGAGCCGATGAAGTCGAACTCTGCCCACTCTTCGAGCGTCGATGGCAGGGTGTAGCCGTTACTTACCACATCCGCGGTGATACGCGAACCGGGATACGGTTTGAAATAGAACACCGGCGTCTCGAACTCCGGGCTCATCGACCGCAGCCGCTTGATCATCGCCAGGCTGTCCCGCACGCTCTCGTCGGTCTCTCCGGGAAAGCCGACGATGAACGGGAAGATGGCGCCAATGTTGAATCGAACACACTTCTCGGCGGCCTGCATGACCTGCTCGATCGTGATGTCCTTCGTCAACCAGTCCAGCATCTCCTGGGAACCGGACTCTACACCGATCATCACGCGTCTCATCCCCGACCGGACGCTGAGCTCGAACAGATCATCCGGCAGACGCTGCGCCTGGTCGGCCCGGAGCGTGGCTGTCCAGGTGAAGTCCGTGCCTCGCCGGAGAAACTCTTCGGCGATCGCGGCGACGTGCTTCGGGTAGGTGAAGAATGTCTCGTCCTGGAATGAGAGGTCCGTGAACCGGTAATGCCGCCAGAGTCGCTCGGTCTCGTCCCCGATTCGCTCCGGAGACAAGGCAACCCAGCGCCGGTTGTACACGAACGGATCCGCGCAGAACGCGCACCGGAAGAAGCAGCCGGTCGACGAGATATAGTCCAGCTGCCGGTCGGCTTTGAGATCGAAGTAGCGCTGGACAGGGATCAGATCGTAGTTGTACTCCGGAAACAGGTTCATATCCTGGAGCGGACGCGGCGGGTTGCGGCGAGGTTTGCCATCGACGCGAACGCTGATTCCGCGCAGTTCCGAGTAATCCTGGCCATCGGACAGACAATCGACCAGTTCCCGGAACGTCTCTTCACCCTGGGCCTGCACCGTCACGTCGATGGCCGGCTCCGCGAGCGTCTCCAGTGGGAAAAGCGATGGATGCCAGCCGCCCCAGACGACGGGAAGGTCCGGCTGGACGCTCTTTACAGCACGAGATATCCGGAGTGCATCCGTAATCGGCGCACCAGTCAGTACCGACACCCCGAGGCAGAGCGCGTCACGGCACTCCTCCACCACGCGTGATACGGAGTCATGCTCCAACCGGCCGTCGATCACGCGCACATCGTAGCGCTCCGGATCCAGGCTGGAACCGACGGCGACAAGTGAAAGCGGCATCGTGTGGAAGACCGCTTCCGGGTTGTAAAGAACGACCTTCTGCCGGCTCATGAATCGTGCCCTCCGTCGCCCTGCGGGCTCGGGATTGCCGCGGCGTGCTGCCCCATACTCCGAGGCCCACTCGTCAGACCGGTATGTGGCTCGCGCTCAAGACGAGTCAGCCTGCGCCGTTCGAGCGGAAGCGTCAAAAAGTTCTTGAACGCACCCGCGGCAACCCGAAGGTGCCGCGAACGCACCTGCGCCGGACTCCGGAAGATGTTTCGCAGCTCGCGCAGGTAACGCCGTCCTCGGAACTCCTTGTGCAAGACGGAATGTAACTGCCGGTAGAATCCCGTCGAGAACGGCCCCTGATACATCATCGCCAGGTCATTGGAGTCCAGCCAGTTCTGCTGCACACCAAGCTGATCACGGACATGTTCGTGGAATTTCGTACCCGGCAATGGATAGGAGACTGACATTCCGATGTCGTCGGGTTGACTGTCTCGAACAAGCTGGAGCGTCGCTTCGATGTCCTCACGCGTCTCCCCCGGGTAACCGAACTGGAGGAAGAAGCCGACCTTGATGCCGGCCTCGTGGAGCCGGCTGGCCGACTCCCGAATCTGCTCGACTCTCGTGCCCTTCTCCATCGCGTCGAGCACCTTCTGGGATCCGGATTCCGCGCCGATCCAGACGATCTCCGCACCGGCTCTCTGCAGTGCCTGGATCGTATTCCCGCGTAGCAGGAGATCGGCACGGTTCAGGCACTTGAACGGGGTTCTTGTTCCGTCAGCCTCCACCTGATCCGCGAAACGCTCCATCCACTTCGGCTTGAGACCCATGATGTCGTCGACGAACCAGATGTGATCCGGCGCGTACGTGTTCTTCAACCACTTCAGTTCGGCCGCGACGTTCTCCGGGCTTCGAGCGTTGTAGCGCTGTCCCCAGATCGGTTTCGCGCACCAGTTGCAGTGGAACGGACACCCGCGGGTGGTCACCATGTTCATCGAGTAGTAGCCGTGGCGCTCGTACCAGATCGATTGATAACGCGGGATATCGACCAGATCCCAGGCCGGAAACGGCAGCGCATCGAGGTCCTTGATGTCTGGCCGTCGCGGGTTGCACGTGATCTCGCCGCCGTTATCTGGATCCGGAAAGGCCAGTCCCGGGATCGAACTCAGGCTGGCGTCCGTGGTACCGGTCAGGGTATCGAGGAGTTCAGCGAGCGTCTCCTCACCCTCCCCGATCAGGACGTAGTTCGCGCCCGCCGCCACGTACTTCTCCGCGTGGTCGGACGCGTCTGATCCGGCGACGATCACTGTACAGTCCCTGTCACGCGCCATTCCGATCATGGTGAACGCAGCCTGGCGCATCCGGAGCAGGCACATCTTGGAGAGGTAGTTGAAGTTGTCCTCGTAGATCACCGCGAACCGGGGCTGCGCACGGTCCAGCGCCGACGCCCACTCCTGCTCCGAGCCGGCCAGCATCGCGTCGAACAGCGCGACTTCGTACCCGCGATCGCGCATGTAGCTGGCGGCGTAGATCGTCCCTAGCGGTGGATATGGCTGCATCGCGTCCCAGAGCTTCTGATCGAAGCGGAGGTAGTAGGACTGGCCGAAGAGGATATCCGTCATTGCAGTAGCCCTTCCACACGGGAGAGCCGCTCGGCGTATGCTTCGAGCGTCTCCGCGCCGTGGGAATCGAAGTGACCTTTGCACCAGTCAGCCGAGAACGCGACTTCCTCTCCCGGCCGGGCGTCACGACTGAACTTGCGGATCTTCCGGTTCATCTCCCAAGACTCTGCCCGGTCACCGAGCGGATTCCTGAGGAGCCATTCCGATAAAGGCTGTAGTCGCGACCGATCCGCATCCAGCGAAACCTGCCGCGGCGGTCCGGATGCGTTGGGGAGGTAGCCGGTTACCCAGTCGTTACACCGCCTAATTCGCTCGTAGATGTCACGTCCGGAGATCGGGACCATTTGCGCCATTTCCCGTGCGGCATAGAGATTTCTGGCGTCGAGGTGAAGGGCGTTCTCACTGACCAGGTAGTTCGGACAGATCTCGATGCCGCGCCGGCCCGCGGCTTTGACGATCCCGATGACCATGGCGCGGGTGAGCCAGAGGCGGCCGGGTTCGGTCACGATGAAGAAGTCGATATCCGAGTCACCTCGGATATTGTCGACCGCAAGTTCTCCGGTGACCGCCACCATGCGGACAAAGGGAAGCCCGGCTATCAATCGACCGTACTGGGTCGCGTAACGCCACAGCGCTCGGGAACGCTCTTCCCGGCGCCGGCGGACATCCAACAGGCGCTCCCTGCCCTTGAGCATCCAGTACCCATCGTTCCGGGTCAGCGCCTCCGGTACCAGCGCTCCGTTGCCGAGCGCGTAGTCCACGCTCGACCGGTCAGCCCGTACGCCGACGAGATAGCGGTGAATTTCCCGGTTCGTAAGGGGGAAGTCAAATACGTCCGAGTACGCCACCGTGCGGAGGATCGCCTGCGCCAGCTCATCGCCTGCCCCCTGCATGTGTGTGGAACTGACGGAAGGGTTTGCTCCACTGGTTGAAGAGACCATCATCGAGAACGATTCCCCTCGTCGCGCCGGTTGACGCTAACCCGGGAATTAGTTGCCGCAAAGCTTGATACGGTCATAGTAGCCCAATCGCCTCCCGCTGTAAACCGATCGAGTACTGACTTCCGCTACGATAGCTGGTCGGGGATCCGACGTCACTACTACGTGTTTCGAGATCGCCGGACCGTTCTCCGTCACTCGACGCTCAAATGACTTTCGACCGGAGATACGCGCTCAGCGCATCGATGAGCAACACCATAATCAGAATCACGAGCGCGACGGTGGCCACCCGCCCGTATGAGAAGCTGCGCATGTACAGCGTTATGTAAAAGCCGATTCCGCCCGCGCCGACGAGTCCCAGGATCGTCGCTTCCCGGAAATTCACCTCAAGCCGATAGAGCGTGTACCCGACGAACTGCGGCAGGACCTGGGGGAATACCGCGTGGCGCAATACGGTCAATTGCCCGGCGCCGGTCGCCATGACCCCTTCCACCGGGCGGGAATCGATCGCCTCGACAGCTTCGGCGTAGAACTTCCCGAGCATCCCGACCGTGTAGACGACGATCGCCAGCGTCCCGGCGAGCGGGCCGAGACCGACCGCGACGACGAAGACGAGTGCATAGAGGAGCAGCGGCACGCTCCGAATCGCGCCGAGAACCGTGCGCGTGAGGTGATAAACCGCCCGCGACGAGACGTTGTCCGCCGCCAGAAACCCGAACGGCAGGGCGATGATCGCGCCGAGCGTGGTCCCGATG
>SKKR01000036.1 GCA_007123655.1 Thermomicrobiaceae bacterium | reverse complement strand
TGCTCGGGATCATGCCCTGGGTGCTGCTTTTCCTCGTGACCCTGGTCTTCATCTCCTGGTTCGGTCTGGTGTCGTTCTTCGGGATACAGGCCATCGCCTTGGGAGAACACCGGGTCATGTGGGCGGTGCGATCCAGCTATCAGTTACTGACGAACAACCTCCTCGCTGTCGCCGGTTTACTCCTTATCGCACTGGTCATCCGAACCGGAACACCGGTCGCCTTGCAGGTATTCACGGACACGCAGTGGAGTGTCCCGTTCGCGATCGTCGTCAACGCGTACATCGCGACCGGGCTTCTCACCGCGATGATGCTGTTCTATCACAATCGCTCGCCGCAATTTGCGGTAGGTTCTGCGGTCGACCAGCCAGACGCGCGAACTGAACAGAAAGGGCCAGCATAGTGGCAGAAACCGTTCGATATGACTCGAAAGACATTGTGGTCCTCAAGGGGCTTGATCCTGTTCGGAAACGACCGGGGATGTACATCGGCAGCACTGACTACCGCGGACTGCACCAACTGGTCTACGAGATCGTCGACAACAGTGTCGACGAAGCGCTTGCCGGGTACTGTGATCTCATTCGGGTCACCATTCACGAGGACGGAGCGGTCACGGTCAGCGACAACGGTCGCGGAATACCGATCGACCATCACGAAGAAATGGGGATGTCCGCGCTCGAAGTCATCATGACCGTGCTGCACGCCGGGGGTAAGTTTGGCGGGGACAGTTACAAGGTCTCGGGCGGGCTCCACGGTGTGGGCGCGTCTGTCGTCAACGCGCTGTCCGCGTGGGTACGCGCCGAGGTTCGGAAGGAAGGCAAAGTCTACGAGCAGCGGTACGAGATCGGCGTTCCTCAGGGGCCACCTCAGCAGATCGGCACCTGTGACGAAGACGATCACGGGACAACGATCTCGTTCAAGGCAGACGAGTCGATCTTCGAGGAACTTGATTATTCGTACGACACGTTGCTCCAGCGCTTCCGGGAAACGGCGTACTTGACCCGTGGATTGCAGATCACGTTCGTCGACGAACGCACTGATCGGGAGATGTCGTTCTACTTTGATGGCGGGATCGTCTCGTTCGTCCGGCATCTGAACCGGAACAAGCAGGTGTTGCACCCCAGACCGTTCTATGTGTCCAAGGAGGTCAACGGCTGTCTGGCCGAGGTCTCGTTCCAGTACAACGATGGCTACGCCGAGTCGACGTATACGTTTGCCAACAATGTCAACACTTCTGACGGCGGGACGCATCTGACCGGGTTCAAGACCGCACTCACGCGTGTGATCAATGACTACGCACGGAAGCATGGCTTCGTCAAAGAATCCGGCGAGAGTCTGAGCGGGGAAGACGTCCGGGAAGGTCTTACGGCAATCGTCAGTGTCAAGCTCTCCGAGCCGCAGTTCGAAGGACAGACCAAGCGAAAGCTTGGCAACGCGGAAGTCGCAGGAATCGTCCAGTCCACGGTCAATGAAGGCCTGTCCCAGTATCTGGAAGAAAACCCGCAGGCTGCCCGCCGCATCGTGGAGAAGTGCGTCAACGCGGCTCGCGCGCGAGATGCGGCGAGAAAGGCACGCGAACTCGTCCAGCGCAAGGGGAGTCTGGATACATTCAGCCTGCCGGGGAAGCTCGCCGACTGCTCAGAACGCGATCCCGCGAAGTCTGAGCTGTACATCGTCGAGGGGGACTCCGCCGGAGGGTCCGCGAAACAGGGTCGCGACCGGCAGTTTCAGGCCATCCTCCCGCTGCGCGGGAAGATTCTGAACGTCGAGAAGGCGCGGCTGGACAAGATGCTGCAGAACGAGGAAATCCGCGCGCTGATCACGGCGCTGGGCACCGGGATCGGTGATCAGTTCGATCCGACGAAGCTTCGTTATCACCGGATCATTCTGATGACAGACGCCGATGTCGACGGCGCACACATCCGGACGTTGCTCCTTACATTCTTCTTCCGAAACCTGGAGAGCCTGATCGTCGATGGACGTCTGTACATCGCGCAGCCGCCGCTGTACAAGCTCCAGAGTGGCAAAGACATCCACTATGTCTACAGTGACGCGGAACGGGACGCGATTCTCCGGGAATACCCCGATCGCCGCTGGGAGCAGCAACGCTACAAGGGTCTCGGAGAGATGAACCCCGAGCAACTCTGGGAGACGACGATGGATCCGGAAACGCGTACCTTGCTGCAGGTGAATATCGACGACGCCGTCCGATCCGACGAGACGTTCGACATGCTCATGGGCAACGCAGTGCCTCCGCGAAAGCGATTCATCCAGACGCACGCCCGAGAGGTCGAGAACCTGGACATCTAGTCGTCGTAAACACTGGTTCAGCAGGCTGGGCTGGAAGGTTCATGCAGCGGTCGAGAATCGTACTCGATGCAATGGGCGGGGACCACGGTCTGGCAGTTCCCGTGGAGGCAGCAGTCCGGGCGGCATCCGAACGAAATATTCAGGTCACACTGGTCGGGGACGAGAGGCTGGTCGCCTCCGAGCTTCGCTCGCAGGATTACTTCTCTCATTCTCCGGATGTTATCGACGCGCCGGAGAGCGTGTCAATGGAAGATGAGGCGGTGGCGGCGGTGCGCCGGAAGCGGC
>SKKR01000456.1 GCA_007123655.1 Thermomicrobiaceae bacterium | reverse complement strand
GCTGGGAACGTTACCTTGACGAGCACCTTCGTCTGGAACGCGAGGGCGCGCGCAGTGAAACCCTTCTCGCGTGGGAAGGCGAACGTCCGATCGGCCTGCTCATGCTGGCGGGCTACAGCGACTCACCCCTGTTTCGGTATCGGCACTGGGCGGAGATCCTCGCGATGTACATCGATCCCGACGTTCGCGGGGGATTACTTGCGTTCCGATTCGTCAAACTGGCGAAACGCTGGGCAACCGAGCACGGATACGACCGGATCCAGCTCTACGTCACCGCGACGAACGATCGGGCGAAACGCTTCTATGAGAAGGCCGGATTCGAGCCGGTTCAGGAGATCTGGCGCATGGAGATCGGAGGGGGCGCGCAACCGGTTCAGGAGGAAGGCTCAGAATGCGATTACGGCCCGGACCATGACCCGCTTACGCCACGGCCTCATACGTTCTCCGGAGAAGATGACTGAACACCTCACAGGATCGTGAGAACACGGGCACCATCGCGACACGCCGCGACCACCTCTGAGCGGTTTCTGTCCTGCGGTGTGACCTAGAGCCGCATACGTGGATCGAGATAATCCCGCAACCAGTCGCCGATGACATTCACACCCAGCACGGTCAGCATGATCGCCACTCCGGGGAAGGTGTAGATCCACCACTCGCCGGTCAGGATGTTGTCCCGGCCACGGTTGACCATGCCGCCCCAGGTTGGAATCTCCGGCGGGACGCCAAGGCCGAGGAAGGAGAGCGCCGCCTCAGCCAGAATCGTTGCGGCAACCGCGAAACTGCCGATAACGATGATCGACGCGAATGTGTTCGGCAGGATGTGCTTGAGCATGATTGAAATGTCTCGCGCACCAATCGACCGGGCGGCTTCGACGAACTCCTTTTCCTTCCAGGAGAGCACTTGGCCGCGCACCACTCGACCATAAACGACCCAGTTGGCGATTCCCAATGTGAGAATCACGTTCTGCAGTCCCTGTCCGAGCACCGCAAGAATCGCGATCGCGAGCAGAATGAACGGTATCGCAAGCTGGACATCCGCAACGCGCATGATGGCGTCGTCAACGAACCGCCCGTAGTAGCCGGAAATAAGCCCGAGCGTGATGCCGATGGCCCCGGCAAGCGCCACCGCAGTGAGCCCCACCAGCAGTGAGATCTGCGCGCCATAGAGTATGCGGGAGAAGATGTCTCGGCCGAGCGAATCCGTCCCCAGGATATAGGTTGACGACCCCTCTGATGACCAGATGCCTGGTTTCCGGTTGTCGACGAGAACCTGGTGAGTCGGATCGTGCGGGGCGACCACCGGCGCAAAGATCGCGGCGAACGTGACGAAAATCAGGATAATCGCGCCGACCGTGGCCAGTTTGTTCGCAAACAGGCTGGAGAGCGCTCGCGGCATGCGCTTTCGGCTCCCTCGGCGACCATGTCGAGCAAGTGCGTCCGCACGCTGCTGTGTCGCAGTATCGCTGGAGCGTTCCTGTGATCCAGCTGCTTCGTCTCTCGGGTCGGCCATCACTACCCCTCAGTAAACACGACGCCCGCGCGCATTCATCAGTTCCCTCGCCCTGGTCAGCACGTGGCGCCTAGCTGTACCGCACGCGCGGATCGAGAAATCCGTAGGTGAGGTCCACGATGAGATTCAGAAACACGAAAATCGCCGCAATGATCGTTACCGCCCCGACGGCCAGTGGGAAGTCCTGCTGTTGAATCGCCTGAATCAGCAAACGTCCGATACCCGGCCAGGCAAACACGGTCTCAGTGATCACCGCGCCACCGAGCAGAATGCCGAATTGAAGACCGATAACCGTAACAACCGGGATGAGTGCGTTTCGCAGCGCGTGTCGCATGATCACATTGTATTCGGTGATTCCTTTGGACCGCGCCGTCTTTACATAATCGAGCCCGAGCACTTCAAGCAAAGAAGAGCGCACCAGCCGGGCATTCTGGGCGAGGGAGAACGTACCCAGCGTAATCGCCGGGAGAATGAGATGCCGCAACCGGCTCACAAAATCTGGATCGCCGCGCCCTGAACTCGGAAGCCACCCGAGCACGAACCCGAATATCCAGATCAGCATGACCCCAAGGAAGAACACCGGAAGAGATTGACCCAGCAGCGCGAAGCCCATCGCGAAATTGTCGTACAGCGAGTTCCGCTTGGTTGCGGAGATAATGCCAACTGGAATCGAGACCGCCACACTGAAGGCAAACGCTGCTAGCGCTAAAGTCAGCGTCGCGGGAAGGCGGGCTAGGACGAGATCGAACACCGGCTGACCCTGTCGGAGCGAGGTTCCGAAGTCACCCTGCACGGCACCGCCGAGGAAGTCGGCATACTGGATATACCACGGACGATCAAGTCCGAGCGCACGGCGGAGACTTTCGATGTCCTCCTGCGTCGCGTCCGGGCTGGCCATGAGAATGACCGGATCTCCGGCCTGGTACATCACGACGAATACCAGGAACGTCACACCAAGCATGACCAGGAAGGCCTGCATGATGCGACGTATGATGTACTGGGTCATTCAGCAACCACTCTCTGTCCCGCTTGTGTGTGAGCCCCACCCAAGACTCACACAGAAAAGCGCCGTTGCGCCGGACCGGCG
>SKKR01000111.1 GCA_007123655.1 Thermomicrobiaceae bacterium | reverse complement strand
GTCAGGGGCTGGTGCATGAGGATGGCGAGCTGGTCGAGGAAGCGCTGTTCGAGAACCCGTTCTACGCGACGGGGAGGCCGATCACCGAGGCGTACTGGGCGACGGTGCAGGTCGCGGGCGAGCCGCGAGACGTGCTGACGCAGTGCTTCGAGCGGCGGTGTCTGACGTACACGCCCGGCAACCCGGACGGATTCGTCGTCGAAGCGGGCAACGTGGGACAGCATTACTACTCGTGGCGCTACATCCAGGCGCCGGATTGAGGGAAGGGTAGCGGCGGACGGCGAAATCCGGTGCCATCGGAATCCCCGCTGAGTTACTACTCGGGGGGCCGAGCGCGGTTCTGGGGCGCAAATCGGGCGTCAGGCAGTGTCTGACTGCGCTTCTTCGTCGGACCGGAACAGGTCTGGTCGCTCGTCGAGCCGCCGAATAGCGGTGAGGGCGGCGTTGCGCTCGGCTTCGTAATAGCCGATGCCCCACTCGGCAACGATTGCCGGATAGAAGAACTGGTCCTGGTCCGAAATCTCGTCCGAGATACCGCGGAGGTCTTCGATTACCTCGCTTACCTGCTCGGCGTAGTCCTGCAGCACCTGGCTTAGGCGGTCCGGATCACCGGCGTGACCAAAGAAGAGCCGCAGCACCACGCTGTGCTTGAGCGACACCGGTTCAACCGGCGCGTGATTCATCCAGGTTTCGAACGCGTCCTGTCCGGCAGCGGTAATCCGGTAGACTCGCTTGTCAGGCCGCCGCGTTTGCCGGACCTCCCGGTGGGTGACATAGCCCAGTTTCTCCAGCCGTCTGAGTTCGGCGTAGATCTGGCTGTGAGCTGGGCTCCAGTAGAAGAAGCGCAGGTTATCGGCTCGCTTCTTGAGCTGATAGCCGGAGAGTTCATCGCCGAACGACAGCATTCCGAGCACCGAGTAGCTGGTGTTCGGGAGCCGTTCGGGCTCCTGGGATTGTTCGGTCCGCCGCGGGCTGTTGAAGTCGATCATCGCACCGTTCCCCTGCTTGATCGGAAATGCGGACGTCCCCCTGTCCGCTTCCCACTACGATACCCCGGGCGCTTCCGCCTGACAAAGCCGGTTGCCCGTTTCCGCGTCAAGATACACGAGCCGGAACGCTTCCGACCCCGTGGGGAGCACACCTTCTATCGATACCAGCCAGACGCCGGACGGACGGCCTTCGAAGTCGCGGCAGGCGCCGTCGATCGCCAGCCGCGCGTCCCGCTCGGAAACCAGGTCCGCTTCGACGGCTTCCGCCTCGGTCATACCGGAAACACCGACCGCGACGTGCATCGCGTCCGCGTCCGAGATGAATGCGCCTTCAAGGATCTCATCCGACGCGGCCAGGACCGGATCCATGGGATCGGACATCGCGACGTCACCGTGGAGCCGCAATCGCTGGGCCATCTCATTGAAAACCCAGAGCGACCCGGATTCAAGCTCGATGCCGTCACGGATCACCATTGCCAGGGAAACGGTATTCCCCTGGTGGTTGAATACCAGGCGAACCTCGCGTTCCGCGGATCCCGCGCGCCGGGAGTCATCGACCAACCGTGCGTAAGCCGGACCGGCCATCGCAGCTTCTCGCCGGTCCCCGGCCAGCACATCCGGCGCGGCGCTGCCGTCGTTAGCGTCCGGATGCCAGTACGTCTCCTGCTCCTGGACCTGGAGCCGGATGGTGCGGAACTCGTCCGGTCCGATGAAGCGAATCCTGGCGGAGTGGCCTGTATCTCGTTCATCGATCTCCCAGCCCTCCGGATACTCGAGCACCACGCCAGAACGCTCGTGGGTGAACCGTTCCCAGTTCTGAACTGATTCGGCGGTATCCGCGGATCGCTCGGCGGGTAGCTGTTCAACGATCTCGTCCAGGATGAACAGGGTCTCTGACAGCGGGCAGTCGCGGTAGTTGTCATCCAGTACGTGGCCACGCAGAACAGCCCGCTCCGGGACGTCGATGAACCCGAGCGTGTAGGGCACGACCAGCTTGAGCATGGACACGTCATCCCGGATCCGGTCGTTGGGCAGGGTTGCACCGGCGACCTCGATCTGCGTGTCAATTGGCTCGTCCGTTATCCAGTCCTGCTTTTCGGGCACAACGGGACAGCCTTGAGGCGGGGTGGTCGGTAATCCAGTGGTTCGCGGAGCGGGGTGGATCCAGGCTTCAATCTCGATCGGCTCGCCGCGCAACCGATCTCGATCATGCGAAGAGATGAGGTTGACAATCTGGTCAACGGTGGCGATCTCGTTCACCACGGTCGACACCTCGTCCCGCTGCTGCTCCTCAGTAGACGCGGTCTGGTTGTCTTCGTCGTCACCGCACGCGCTGGAAACCAGCAGTCCGATTACGAGCAGTGAACAGCGAAGCAAGTGGGATGTGCGCGCGGACGATTCCATGGCGACGATGCTCCGTAAGCGCGGAATAGCGACATTTCTGTCCACTGAGTATAGACCAGAATTGCGCCGAGTGTTGCCGAACAGTCACAAAATGCGAGGGCGAACTTCTCTATCGCAACGAGAGTTGCGTTAGTGTAGAATAGCCATCGGAGTCGAAATCAATAGGAGTCGCAGTTATGGGCGGGGATCAACCAGTCGGACTGCTGAG
>SKKR01000554.1 GCA_007123655.1 Thermomicrobiaceae bacterium | reverse complement strand
TCAGCGGAATCTGCAGGTCTCCTGCTTCCTCGATCGCCGCCTCGACATTGTCGACCACGACGTAGCTGTTCTGCAGAGTCTCAACCGGAATCTCCTGCATGGTGGGCTGGAACGCGCCGACAGCGTTGATGTGCGTGCCCGGGCGGATGTCGTCGTGGTTGTAAACTGGAGTGGACGACGTTGTCGCTGTGCAGACAATATCGGACTCGGCGAGCGCGGCTGTGAGATCGGTCACCGGGTGCACGATCTCGGCGAGACCCTGGTCGTACCGTGAAAGTCGCTCCGCGTACGAGTTGCGCATTTCTTCATTGATGTCGAAAATGTTGATTCGCTGTACATCCCGAACCGCGGCGACCGCCCAGACCTGCGTCAGCCCCTGAGCGCCGGCGCCGATGCAGGTCACGACCTTGCTATCCGGTCTGGCGAGGAGATCCGCCGCCGCGCCGGCCCCTGCGCCAGTCCGGAGTGCCGTCAGAAACGTTCCGTCCATGAGCGCCGCCGGCTCACCGGTGTTCGCGTCAAGGACGGCAACGATCGCATTGATCGTCGGTTTGCCGAGTTGCTGGTTGCGTGGAAAGACGGAGACGACTTTCATCCCGAGCCCCTCAATCGACGGGACGTATGCCGGCATGAACAGGCTGACCCCGTCGTGCTCCGGCACCGGAACCGGCGTCCTCAGCGGAGACGTGGTCTTGCCGTCCGAGAGATCGCGAAACACGGTCTTCATCAACTCAACGGCCCGCGACATCGGGACCAGATCCTGAACGTCTCGTCCGGTCAATGCAAGCATTTCACCTCTCCCAGCGGTTGGCGGCATTTCTGTCTGTTCAGGTCGTGTTACCGGGGGCAGTGTAGCACGGTGATCCATTCGGGCGGTGCATCCAATCTGGCGGCACAGATGCAAAACGCCGCCAGTAATCACTGACGGCGTGCCGGGTTGCTCCCCGAGTAGGACTCGAACCTACAACCTACCGGTTAACAGCCGGCCGCTCTACCATTGAGCTATCGGGGAATGCTATTCATTTACCACCGCGGGATTCTACCACGCCCCGTAACGCCCGGCAACGTGTTTCTTGCACGTACGGGTCGCGATTTCCTGGCGTAAACTATCGACGGTCTCATCGCATGCTGTCCCGGTTTTTTGTGGTTCCGGTGGCTCGATCAATGAGACATGAGCGCGATCGACGTCGCAAGAACACGAGGTGCTCGTGCATATTCGCACAAACCTGCTACGCTTGTCTTCAGGGCGTGGCGTTGCGGCTTGTCTCCCGGTTCCGGAGCGCCGAATCGCGAAATCGGGAACCACCACGGTCGGAGTGACATGAACCAGGCACCGAATCCTCCGGACAGCCGGGCATCCGTGTCCGACGCTCAGTATCTGCTTGGCGTCGAGATCAGTGGCCGGGGCCAACGCGCCGTCGTCAGTGATCCATACGGGGCCATCATTGGACAGGCACAATCTATCGACAGTTCCGCACCAGCAGATGTCGTGGTGGATACGGTCGACGATCTGGTTCAGCAAGCGATCATCAATGCGGATGTTCCGCTGGAATCGATCTCCGGAGCCGGAGTGGCGTTCGGAGGACCGGTCGACGCCGAGCGTGGGCTGACGCTGCTCTCCCATCGCGCGCCGGGGTTCGAGAACTATCCCCTGGTCAACCTGCTCGAAGAGCGATTCAACATCCCGACGGTGATCGAGAATGATGCCCGGGCGGCCGCGCTCGGAGAGGCGATGTACGGCGCGGCCAGAGGAAGTCGCGATGTCGTCTACATCCATCTTGGAACCGGGGTTGGAGCCGGGATTATTGTCGACGGGTCGTTCGTCCGAGGAGTGTCCGGAACCGCCGGGGAGATCGGCCACATGGTGATCACGCCGGATGGTCCACAGTGCTCCTGTGGGAAACCCGGGCACCTCGAAGCCTATGCCGCGGGACCGTCGATCATCACGCGATACCGGGCGGCGCTGGAACAAGCCGGCTGCGAAGGACCGGGACGCGGCGAGCGGGATCGCACGCTGACAGTACAAATGATCTTTCGCGATGCCGCCAGGAATGATTCGGTCGCTCGAACGGTGGTTCAGGAGACCGTCCAGGTGCTTGGAATCGCGGTGGCCAATCTGGTTACGGTCCTGAGCCCTGGCGTCGTCGTATTCGGCGGATGGGTGTCAGAGGCGGGTCCGGCGCTGATCGAGAGCGTGAGTTCGCGGCTCAGACAATATTCCTACCCCGCAACCGCCAGAAGAGTCCGCATTACCCGGGCATCTCTGGGGCCGGACGCGAACGTGATCGGCGCAGTGGCGCTCGCTCGACAGTCGCTGCAAGCCGACTCCTGATCCACTGGTGACTTTACCGGTTCCGTAACCGAGGTGTTCGAAGGTCAGCATGCGCCCGATCTCGTCGTAGTCTCCACCGTTTGCGGTCACCCCGTGGTTTCGACTAGAATTGACGGTTGGCAACGCGAATTGTTGAAGGAGTTAAACCGTGCGCCAGATTCGATTGAGCGATGAGCAGATAACCTACCTCGTAACGGTGCTGAGAAACAGCGACCGCCCCGTTTCAACCGCAGACCTGATCGACGCGTTGCGAAAGCGATAGGTGACTG
>SKKR01000546.1 GCA_007123655.1 Thermomicrobiaceae bacterium | reverse complement strand
CTACCGCGATCTGTTCGAAGCCGGCCACCATACCACCTTTCAGCACGCCAATTTCGTCTTCGTCCTGGACGGCGTGTCACGACTGGCGATCTGGTCCTTCTTCCATCACCACCCGCACTACAACTCGGAGCAGGTCTCTCAGCGCTACCGGGAAGTCTCCGGCAAAACGATGGTGACGCCGGATCTCCCGGAGCGACTCCTGCCGGTCTATCAACAGGCCGTGCAGCGTTCGCTGGAAGGCTACCGAAGGCTGGTCGAACTCCTGACGCCGGATCTGACGGAACGCTATGCCACGGTCTTCCCGGCCCGGGCAAAGGCGAAGGGACCCGAGGCCGAGCAACGTCGGGACAGTGAGATTCAGAAGAAGGCGCAGGAGATCGCCCGGTACGTGCTTCCGCTGGCGACCCCGGCGCATTTCTATCACACCATCAACGGGCTGACGCTCCTCCGTTACTACGTGCTGGCCAATCAGCTCGACGTGCCGGGAGAGGTCCGCTATCTGGTCAATGAGATGGTGAGCGAAGTGTTGAAGGTCGATCCGTACTTCCTCGGTGCTCCAGATTACCCGCTCGATCTGCAGATCCTCGCCGCGGAGGATACGATCGAGTACGACGTCCTCAACGAGCTTCGGCAGAACCTCAGGGGCAACTCCGGGGAGCCGTTCTTCCAGGAGTTCGACTGTGAACTGAACGGCTACGATTCCCGATTGGCGGGCTTCGATCATGATGCCGAGCGCACGCTTGCGAATGCCGTCCGCACCGTACTCGGAATGTCGCGCGAGGAGCTTCCGGATGCTGCCGCTATCGCGAAGGTGCTTGACCCGGCGGAGAACGAGTATCTCGGTCACCCGCTCTTTCTGGCGATGAATTCCAAGCTCATGCAGACCATGAACCACGTCCCGTTCACGTTTCAGAAGCGGATCAGCGGCGCGGAAGAGGCACAGAACCAGCGGCACCGGGGTTCACAGTCCTCGAGTCCGGTTCTCTCAGCGCATCTCCGGGAACATCCAGATGTGATGATCCCGCAGGACGTTGCACGCGTGCCGGCGGCGCTGGAGGAATACCACGCCACCGTAAACGCGCTCTGGGACGCCAAAAACACCCTTCTGGACGCAGGCGTCCCTCCGGAGAAGGTGCTCTACCTGCTTCCGAACTCGCACAACGTCCGGTTCTATGAGACCGGCACGCTCCTGACCTACTACTGGAAGTGGGTAAAGCGACTCTGTTTCAATGCTCAGCGCGAGATCTTTGAAACCGCCAGACAGGAGACCGAACAGGTCTCGGCCGCACTACCCGGAATCGGACAATATGTGGCCAGACCACCGTGCGTCGTGCGGAACCACGCCGGTTCGAAACCGTTCTGTCCGGAAGGTGAACGCTACTGCGGCATCCCCGTCTGGCGCAACTACGACTTCGCAACCATCGCTCAACGGCGAGTCCTCTGACCGTTGGAAGTGACGCGAATCAGGTCTTAGACCGGTTTGGTCGGCCCTGTTTCGGTTTCGGCGGCCCCTCGGCGGCGACGGCGTCGATCTCGTCCGGCTGAATGTGGTAGTCCTTGATGATCTGCGCGCTTATGGCGCCGCCGAAAATGATCACGTTCGACTGCAGGAACACGAAGAAGAGGAACGCCACCACGCCGCCCAGCGCGCCATAGACCTCCTGGTAGCTTCCGAAATTGGTCACATACAGACTGAACCCGCCCTTGACGAGCTCGAACCCGATCGCGCTGAATGCCGCCCCGATCGCAAGATAGCGGAAGGGATAGCGCGCATTCGGCAGGACCCGGTAGAGCATTAGAAATGCCGTGAATGAGAACAGGTACGGGAGCAAGAAGTAGACGATGTTCCAGGTCCAGGCCATGAGCGCGGTTTCGGTGAACCATTCGCTGAATTGTGCCTCGGCAACCCGTACCACGGCTGTTGCCACGACCGATATCAAGGCCAGCAGCATGATCGCGGGGAGATTGAGCATGTCCATTAGGCGGCCGATTAGAAAGTTGCGCGTCTGATTGATGTTGAACGTCAGGTTGAGTGCCCGCCGGAGCGCGGCGAACATGTTACTCGCGGTCCAGGCGGTTCCAAGCAGCCCGGCCAGCGCCAGTACAGGCGAACTCGCCTGCGAAATTCCTGAGATCACTTCGGAGATCTCGGACCGAACATCGAATCCCACGGGAACGATACTGACCATTGCGTCGACCGTCTGTTCCTGCAAATCCGGATCCCGGACAACCAGACCAAACACTGTGACAACGAAGATCATCGTGGGAAACAGTGAAAACAGGACATAGTAGGACATTGCGGCGGCATAGGTCATCGCGTCGTCGGCCATGAACTGTTTTCCCGCGCGGATCAGCACGTCGAGCGGGTAGATGTGACGCCGCAACGCCACCTTGAGCCGCGTTGCCCGGTCCACTGCCCCATTTGCGATGTCTTTGCCGATCACGAAACGTCTCCCCTGTTGTCCCCCCGTCAACATATCGTTCCAAAGCCGGAACGAAACGGCAACCGTGGAATGTCAATGCGCGCTGACCTCGTCCAAAGAGCGTGTCCCCGTTCAACCTGATGTTCACCGGTGGCGAACGCGGCGATTGCCCCGTGACT
>SKKR01000372.1 GCA_007123655.1 Thermomicrobiaceae bacterium | reverse complement strand
TCCGCGTGGCCGGCGTGTCTGGCAGTCTCTTCGATCATGTGAAGCAACACCCATCGGAGCGATACCGTATCGCCAGCCCATGACGTCCCGGTCGTCTCAAGATCCAGCTCCTGAATGACCTGGTCTGCCGCTTCGCGAGCCCGTGCGTAGAAGGCGAAGATGTCCCCGGTGGACTCGTCCGGGTCGACCCGGAGATCCGCGTCTTCATCGTTCTCATCGAACGGCAGTGGTTCCGTCTCCCGACCGAACGTTGCGCAGAACCACCCGTATTCCACGGCGGCCAGATGCTTCAGCATCCCGAGCAAGTTCGTGCCTGATGGAGTCATGGGTTTGCGGAGTGCATCGTCGTCGAGAACCTGCAGCTTCCAGACCATCACGTCCCGTTGTTCGTTCAGGGACGCCTGAAGGAGCACTTTTTCTGGTCCGACACGAGGGGTCTTTGCCATTGCCAGTTCCTCCTGCGTGGTTTCGACGGCTATGCCAGGAGCTTGCCGTTGTCCACGACGAGGCGTCCGTCCGCGATCACGGTCGCGCTTGGCAGCACGAAGTCGATATTCAGGGACGACTCGTTCTCCCCGCCCAGGTAACGATTCTCCCCGAATGCAATGAACACGCTGCCTTGTCGATGCTCGTCGACCAGCGCCCAGTCGAGTTCTCGGTGAAGTCGAGGGTTCAACCCGATTCCGATATGGCTGATCCGTCTTGGCTCTCCGCTATGTTGATCGAACATCCTGGTCACGGACTCGGCTCCGGAATCGGTCTGGATCTCGTCAACTCGCCCATCTCTAAAGTGGAAGACGACGTTCTCGGCATTGTTCACCCGCGGCAGAAACAGGGAGCCGGCAGCGGACGTCTCCTGCACCGTCGTGTACACCGATCCCGCCGGCAGGTTGACCACCGGTTGAACTGAACGCGGGCCGTCCGTATCCGGAATCTCTCCTGTGTCCTGCAACCAGTTGCGCCCCTGAATGTCCAGTTTGAGCTGATGACCGTTTCCCTGCACGACAAGCGTACCCGCGGTATCGAGCATTTGACGGGTTCGAATGATTTCGACCTCGAGTTCCGCGCCATTCACACGCAGGGCAGGCAACAGCGTCGCTTCAAGTTCGCTGAGGTCCAGACCGAGTGAGTTTGCTCGCTCCTCCGTTGGAACGGCAATGAGCATGAAGGGAAGCTTGCGCTGTTCCTCGACTGCCTCGATCCGGTCGGTGGCGTGAATCCATGTCTCCAGTGCTTCGGAGTCGACATCGAGGTCCGGGCGGTACCCTTCGAGCGCGAGCACCCGGTCCGCATGTTTGATCCACTCAATCCGATGCCGGTCCCACTCAGACAGGGACGCGATCGGGCTGGTGCTCAGCATCCTGGGGAGCAGGTCCGGAGGCAACAGTTCGACACGCGGTGTCGCGCCCCGCCGTTCAATTGCAAGGACGAACTCCAGCAGCACAGCATAACGCCCGGCGTGATCGATGATCTCCACGTGCTCGCCACGTTGAACGCCAAGTGCCTGAACCGAGTGCTCCGCGATCTCCGTCCAGTCAGTGTTCATTCCGCCGTCGGACCTCCTCGACCTTCACAGCCGGCCTTCGGACACCCAGGTGTCTATAACCTGATCCAGACCCTCGCGGAATGTCGGATAGGCCGGCCGCCAGCCCGTGGTCTCCTTGAACCGGTTCGCGTTCGTGACGAATGAGGTGGTCGCGAATTCGGTCGAAAACGAGCCCGCGAGCAATCGAGCCAGCCAGACCGGGATGCTACGCGGCGGCTTTGCTCCTTGTCGCTCCGCGAAGTGCCGGAAGAATTCACCAACTTTGACAGGTTCATCGTCGACGACGTGGAAAATCCCCTCCGGGCGTTGTTCCACGGCCGCCGCATACGCCGACGCCGCGTCATCAACGTGCAGGATCGACCAGCGCGCCTCACCATCACCGATTACCGGCAGCATGCGTTTGCGAAGCGCGTCCCCAAACGAAAGGGTGTGGTGGGCATCCGGCGCGTAGAACCACCCGCCGCGAATCACGGTGGTGGTGAACCCGTACTCCCCGCTGGCGTTCGTCGCGATTCGTTCCGCCGTCGCCGCCGATTGCGTCACGGAGTCAGGATTGAGTGGTGCGCTTTCGTCGAAAGGGGACTGGTCGTCCGGTCTGGCAACCCACACGATACTCTGGAAGATGAGGTGCTGGGCGCCGGTTCTCCGGGCGACCTCGACCAGTGACTCGACACCCCGGATACGGATGCGATCGTTTACTTCCCAGTCTTTTCCGGATGGGCGTTGTTTCTTCGGAATCGCCGTCGCGGCGTGGATAATGGCATCCGTTGAATCGATCTGTGAGGTGATCTCATCGGCGTCAAACAGATTCGCCCGAATCGGCGTTCCGCCCAGCTCGCGGATGATCCCGTCGCCACGTTCATCCCTGGTCAGGCCAATGGCTTCGTGGCCGCCATCGGAAAGATGACGGACGAGACGCCGTCCGAGTACACCAGTTGCGCCTGCAACCAATACACGCATACGATCGTCCTGCCTTTCGGCTCGCCTGCTTCAGTCAGTTTCCGTTTCCATTAACGCGTTCCAGGTCCGGAGCCTTCCAGCAAACGACATCCCGAATTTG
>SKKR01000578.1 GCA_007123655.1 Thermomicrobiaceae bacterium | reverse complement strand
TTGCGCAGTTCCAGGGATCGGTGAAACTGACCAGTATTGGCGAGGAGCCGCATGATGAGCGTTCGACGACTTTCGATGACCACCCTGAGGTGTCGCTCATAACCAACATACTCCAGCTCAGGGTTCAGCTCGAACAGCTTCAGATACGGTGCTGTATTGGCCTCCCACTCCTCGGCGGACAACCGGTCGTACTCATCCAGTGCATTGGTGACCTCATCCAGGGCGTCGGATGGGCGCCCCGAGTACACAAACCCTCGCTCGGCGGCAGCCGCGATGGCGAGAGTTCGATTACTTACAACTTCACCGATCCGCTCGGCCTTCTGAAGACAGGCGAGCGCACGCTCGTGGCCGGTGAACCTGATGGTGCGAGCCAGCCGGAAGAGCAACCAGCCGCGCATCTCCGTACGAGACTCATCGTGGGCCATGAGTGCCTGCGCCGAGTCGAACCGCTGGCTGGCAGTCTGGAGGGCCCACACCGCCTCTGCCCGGTTGCCGGAGCAGATCAGCCAGTCAATGGCTCGATCGTCTCCGGCTCGCTGAAAGTGATAGGAAATTGCGTCGGGATCGGGATCTGGGGACGCGACCAGCTTCTCGGCAATCAATCTGTGCCAGAGGCGGCGTTGCGGGGGAAGAATGTTCTCGTACAGCGCCTGCCGCGTCAGCGCGTGCACGAAGCTCACGACATTCTCGTCCGTTTCCGGTTCCAGGAGGTGCAACTCAACGGCCCGGCGGAGCACCGCCAGGAGTTCGTCGTCCGACATCCCCGCCACGTGCGTCCAGACGTCGAGCGGCACCTGATGCCCGATGACGGCCGCGACTTCGAGGTAGTACCTGCTTTCGTCACCGAGTTGGGCCATACGCCCCTCGATTACCTGGAGCACGAGAGAGGGCAATGGCACTTGACTGAGATCGGCGAGCCTCCAGCCATCCTCATCGCGAAAAATGAAGCGGTTCTGCTCGAGTGTCCGCAGCACTTCCACGGTGAAAAGCGGATGCCCCTCGGCATGAGCGAGCAGATAATCGACCAGCCGTTCTTGCTCCGCCGCGGGCAACTCCCTCCGCTCCGACACCAGCGCCAGTACGTCCGCGCGGGTGAAACGAACGAGTTCGATCCGGCCGGCCTGCGATTCTCTGATCAGCGCCGGGAGAAGCGCGAAAAGCGGATGTCCTCGTGTGACCTCGTCGTCCCGATAGATAACGATAAGCAGAATGCGATGGCCCTCGAGGTGACGAGCAAGATAACGAAGCAGGTTCAGGCTGGCCTCGTCCGCCCAGTGAACATCCTCGAGCACCAGAATGAGCGGTTGGATTTGTGCGAGCGAGTGGAAGAAGTCTCGAGCTATCTCGAAAAGCGCCAACTGATTTGTCACGTCCGCTACGCCTGTGTCCCGCTTCAGGACCTCGGGCAGATCGGGCAAGTCTCCTTCAGGTCGATACCGGTCAGTCAACTCCAGCCAGAGACCATACGGCGGCGGCGTGGTCAGGTCGTAACAGTGGCCAGACAGGAAGAGTGCGCCCTGCTCACGGCCCTCGGACACGAGGTGCTGCACCAGCGACGTTTTGCCAATCCCCGCCTCCCCGCTCACAAGCACCAGCGAGCCGACGCCCTGGACTGCCGCTTCCAGTGCTTCTCGCAACGCAGTCAGTTCACTCTCACGGCCAACGAATACGCTCATCACCTGGCCTTTCGCCCGACTCGCCCAGGGACGCGAAGCTCAACGCGATGGATGCATCCAGAGCCCGTCATCGCTATGACGTTGATGAAGCCATTGCGTATATACCTGCATCACTCAATAGCATTGCCGCGGTATGAGCTGCACTTAACGATCAGTTTGAGGACCTTATCGAATGATATTCATTTTAGGAGAGCGATCAAGTCGCCACGAGCGTCCGCCCGGCAGACTAAGAACACTGACGGCAGTCCCGCCCACAGCTGATGGTCGACCGGCATGTCATCCCGGCACCCGAAGCACGGACGTCTCCTTCGGCTCCGCTCACCGGCCGCGGTTACCGCTCACCCCTGGCAAACCCGGTCCTGCGGAAACGACTATCGACCCATAGCTTTCAGTCCGCGGCGTCTGGCTCTGGCTCGGAGACGCCCGCCCAGCGACGCACGACGTCCTCAAACGTCGTCGGTCCTTCCCAGTCCAGACTGGACGGCGCAAATCCCGGGTGGTCGAGCAGTGTCTCTTCGGCGATCGCGGACGAGATGAGATCGCTCAGGCCCGGATTCACAGGTTTTGTGAGCACACGCATTACTCGCATCAGTGGCAATGGTATGTGCCTTCTCTTGGCTTCCCGTCCTGCATGGCGCTCGATGACTTCGAGCGCGTCCCGCCGCGACATGACATCCGGTCCACCGATAACCTTCACGCCGCTGAACTTATCCGGATTCCTGAACGCATCAACCACGAAGTCGGCAACGTCTTCGACCGAAATCCAACGTAGTGGCCGTTCACCTTTCCCGAAGAACTGAACGGTTCCTTTCTCGGCCAGAGGCTGGGCGAGCAGACGAAGCGCGTGGAACTCGGTGAAGTAGGGCGGGCGCACGAAGGTAGCGGGAATGCCAGTCGGCTTCAGATATTGCTCGGTGGCGTACTTTGTCCTGATGAAGTGCACCGGGAAGTCCGGATCGGCCATACTGGCGGACATGAATACGATGTGTTCCACCCCGGCACGCTTCGCCGCATCGATCACTCGCTTGTTGCCAGGACCGTCGACGGTCCCGGCGTGATTCGTCCGGGAGGGCGGAAACACTGCCTGCGAGGACATCAGGACCCGGGTGACACCTCGCATGGCGTCGTCCAGCCAGCCGTCCTCACGAAGATCGCCCTGAACCGGCTCCGCACCCTTGCTGGCAAGGTCAGCCACCTTCGTTCCCGGATCACGTGACTGCACGCGGACCTGCTGACCTGTTGACAGAAGACGTTCGGCGACCCGACTCCCCAGAAGACCGCTTGCCCCGATGATGAGATACATGTCAGGCTCCAAATCTCTCTGGCTGAACTTCAGTCATTCCCTGCCGCTGGCCTCGGATCAGGTTGCAGGTATACCCGTCCGGCGATCACGATCGTGACTGCAGAGAGCAGCGCGAATCCTCCCAGCCCGAATCCAAGTGCGGAATAGCCTCCGGCGGCGATGAGGGCCCCGCCGGTTGCCGCGGCCGCCGCTTGGCTGGCGGACAAGCCAGATTGCCGCAGCATCATCGTGGTGCCCTGACCCGATTGCGACGATTCACTGATCATGATCGTGATCGCGCTGAACCCAGCCCCACCCATGAAGCCGAACATGATCAGCAGGCCGAACGTTGCCGGTGTTCCCAGGGAATTTGTGAAGGCGATCACTCCGGCTGCGGCCATCATCACCGTCGAAGCATTGAACCAGGTTCCGAGTCCGATTCGTTCGATGGTGCTGCCCAGTCTTGCAGCGATCAGATAGGCAACGCCGCCGGCAACCATGAATGCACCGTAGGCTTGCAACGAAAGCCCGAGTTCCTCCACAAAGAACGCCGCGACGTAGATCAGCAACCCGAACCACGTCACCCCGCGAAGAAAGTCTGCCAGGTAAAGGAGAATTGATCTTGCGTGGCCCAGCAGTGGGGCGTACGCGTTGAGAATGGCACGGAGGCTGATCGCGGTCGCCGGAACCGGGGGATCGGCGGGTACAACACGCCAGAGCAGTCCCGTCACCAGCAGCCCGAGAAACCCGAGGACGACATAGGAGAGGCGCCAGTTGCTGTAGTGGGCGATCATCGCGAACATCGGCATACCGATGATTGCGGAAAACGGCAACGCTGATACAACCCAGCCGATTCCTTTGCGACGCTCTCCTTCGGCCAGGCGGGTCGAGGCAATGGCAACACTCAGCGAGGAGAGGATCACGAGGCCCGCGGGGATACGACCGAGCATCAGCGTCCAGAAGTCGACCGCCAGGGCCGTGGCGAACCCGCTTCCGGCCAGCAAAATCCCACCGACCAGAGCGGTTCGACGAAGCCCGTAATGGTCGGCCAGCGGGCCGAGAAAGAGCCCCGCAAGCGCGGCGAGCACGAAGGTCGCCGTCTGGACCTGTGCAATGATTGAGACTGTGGTGTCCAGGTCAGCGGCGGCAGCGGGGAGCATCGCGTTGAGCGACATCATGCTTGTCTGGCCGATGAATGCGGTTATCGCCAGAACAGCCACGATTCCCCGGGTCGCCAATTGTCATCCTCTCCTCATTGGACGTCCGGCTGCTCACCTTTTCCGATCGTGTTCTGACTGTCGAACCACCGACCGGCAGCGCATCGCGGATGTTCTTTCGTCCCGCTCGGGATCGACCCCCTGGCCCGGGCAGGCGACGGGCAGTGCTCGCTCTACGGGCCCCGATGCCCCGGTACGGTCCGCCCGCGGAACGTGTACGGCGATGAGAACGCGATGACAAACACTGCCTCGGAAACGAAACAATCATTTTCAACGCAGAGACTTGTTGATGGTTAATCTCGTACCTAGCCTAGCACAAGAGTTGCAGACATGGAAAGGGGCTACACCGTCTACCAGCGCTCCCAGTGCAACACGCTCTCCAGTGGCTGGCGCTTTGCCTGCTTGAAGTCGGTCCCTTTCGTGTACGCGACCGGGATAAGTCCGACCTGCATGATCTCCGCGTACGGGATCTCAAGCAGTTCCGCCGCTTCCTGTTCCAGGTTGAGGTGCATTGTGGTCAGGCAGGTGCCAAGCCCGCGGTTCCTGGCGGCAAGCATGAAACTCCACATCGCGGGGACGATCGTGCCCCAGCGAGAGGACTGCCGGGCGATGGGGGCGTTGTCCGTCCGGCCCTCAATGCAGGGAATAAACAGCACCGGGGCGCGATGCATGTTGGCAATCAGGTACTGGGACGACTCCCGCACCCGGCGCTTCTCCTCACTGAAGGCAAGGTCCTCGTTCTCGCGCTGCGCGTAGGAGATCTCCGCGCCTCGACGGTAGATGTCGGCAAGATGCTGTCGCTTCTCCGGATCGGTAACGAAGATGAAGTGCCAGTCCTGCCGGTTGGAAGCAGAAGGTGCCTGGACGGCGATCTCCAGGCACTCCCGGATCACGTCGCTTTCCACCGGCCGGTCGAAGTCGAGTCGCTTGCGGACTGAACGGGTGGTCGTCAGCACTTCGTCCGCGGTGAGGTTGAGATGTACCGTCATATACCGTTCCTTTCCGTTCTCAACCCTACTCCCGAGATCGGGAGAGGCGACATGGGTGAGGGCGGAGGTCACCATCCGTCCCAGTGCACCATTGTCTCCAGCGGATTCCGCTTGGCGAGCTTGAAATCGGTGCCGATGGTGTAGGCGACCGGGATGAGCGCGGCCTGGATAATCTCGGGAAACGGAACCCCCAGTATCTCCGCGGCTTCTTCCCCGTACGCAAGGTGAAACGTGGTCCAGGACGTTCCCAGCCCGCGAGCCCGGCAGGCAAGCATAAAACTCCACGTCGCCGGGCATATCGTTCCCCAGAGACCGGCCTGCGCAGCGGGCGCGGGATCGTCCACGCGACCTTCTACGCAGGGAATGACATGCACCGGCACCTGGTCGATATGCTCCACGAGATGCCTGGCGGACTCCAGCATTCGCCGGGTGTGAGGATCAGCACTGCGAATCCCGGCAAAGCGCCCGGAGTACGACAGTTCGGCGCCCCTGCGGTAGAGGTCCCCCAGGGCGGCGCGCGTGTTCGGGTCTGTCACGACGACGAAGTGCCAGTGCTGGCGGTTGGAGGATGTCGGGGCCTGTTGGGCGAGTCTCAGGCATTCCTCGAGGACGCTCCGTTCAACCGGACGCGTGAGATCGAGCCGCTTACGGACGGTTCGCGTGGTGCTGAGCAACTCGTCTGGTGTCAGGTGCAGCGTCTCCGCCATGATTCAGCCCCTTCGTTTGCGGATTCCCGGGAGAAGATTATCCCATCACACCGGCATCGGGTTACCAGCAGCCAGCGAACGTGCGAGAATGCGCGAGGAACTCTTCATATCATCCACTTTTGCTCCGTTCGGGAGAACTGACCCGGCGTTGAAGCACCAGGATTGGCTGGAACAAACTCAAACCGCGAAGATTGCCAAGCCCGGGTATTCATGGCCGGGCAGCCTCAGAAAGGACGCACAGGATGACCGCCACGGAAAACAAGGGGTTTCACCCGCTGATCGAGCAGGACCACGGCTTCATCTGGATCGACTCCTGCATGCAGGCCTGGCCTGACGCCGACTATGCCAACGCCCACCGCCACGGCGTCACCGCCTTCTGCAACACCGCCTGGCGGCCCCACGCCACGATCGAACAGGCGCTGGAAGAGGGCATGTTCTGGCACCTGGTCGCACGTCAGAACGAGCACCTGTCTGTAGCCTTCACCGCGGACGACATCCGCACGGCGAAACGGCAGGGCAAATCAAACTTCGTCATCACGGCCCAGGGAGGCGACTGGATCGGTTTCAAGTTGCACCGGATCGAGGCGATGTACCGGCTCGGGCTCCGGATGATGTTGCCGGCCTACAACCGGACGAACCACATCTGCGATGGCTGCCTGGACCGCACCGACTCCGGACTGACCCGCTTCGGTGAACTGGTGGTGGACGAAGCGAACCGCGTGGGACTCTTGCTTGACTGCACGCACATCGGCAAGCGGGCCAGTCTCGACATAATGGAGCGGAGTAGTGCCCCGACGGTGTTCAGCCATTCGAACCCGAAAGGCGTCGTGGACAACCCGCGCAACATCGACGACGAACAGATCAGAATGTGTGTCGAGAAGGGTGGGGTGATCGGCGTGGCCCCATGGGGCCCGATCGTCATCGAGCCCGGTCAGACGACCCAGCCGACGCTGGACCAATTCGTCGCACATGTTGATTACATTGCTCAACTCGCCGGAAGCGCCGACAACATCGGCCTCGGCACCGATATGAGCCTGGGCACCTACCCGGACCACGAGCACGACCCATGGGGTGAGCCAGCGGGCTACAAAGACGTCGCCAGCCAGTACACCGAGCACGTCACGGGCGATGTTCGCTCACCACGCCGGGCGCTGGACGGTTTCAGCACCTACCCCCAGGTGCTGAACTTCATCGGCAAACTCAAAGACCGTGGCTACACCGACCAGGACGTGGGCAAGATCCTTGGTGAGAACTACCTGCGCGTGTTCGAGCAGGTGTGGCGGTAGCCGGCGGTCAGGCTCACCGGACCGACCTCGGATAGCGCCCGTGGAACGACCTGGGACCGTCAGGGTACAAGATCGATTCATCCGCGGCGCTCTTTAGAGGTAACAGGGCATTTCAATGATTCGGCGCCGGGTTTCCTGTCCTCAACCGGGTCTACATCGACTTTCAGACCGGTGGATTTGCACCCGTATCGTATCCTTTAGAGGAACCAGAGTAGCCCGCCCCGCTGTCTCGTCCGGCTCCGTATCACCAGGGAAATGATCATGGCTGACCTGTCCTATATTACGTCGCCCGAGATGGTGGACTCGCCCAGTGCACGCCGCTATGCAGAGATGATCGAGCAGTCACGGGAAGCCCGTCGGTGCGGGGATCACTGGGCAGCACAGCAATTCGCGACCGCCGCCCACAAGTGGGCACTGGATGAACACACTCGCCTGCAACGACTCGCCCACGCCCGCGAGTCGCTCGCTGCTGCCGGCCGGCAGCTCCAGACTGTCTGGGACAAACACCCCGAGTGTGCGACGATCGCGGAACTGCTCGACTCCCACCCGGAGTTCAAACGCGTGATTACAGCCAGGGACGCCGCAGAACAGCGCGTCGGTGACCTCGAACAATCGCCGACCTCAGACGTCGCCATCCTCACACGGCCCCAAAGCGCCTGGTAGCGAGGTGTCTTGCGGCCTGGTCGGCCCAGGCCGTGAAACAATAGTTGTACATTCGCAAGCACTATGCTACTCTACACGTAGTCAGCACATTTCGACGATTGTGATTCCTTCTGACCCGGGACAGGGTGTGGTGCTCGATGTCACTGCACTATGCAAGGCGTACCGTCCGCAAAGTCGTGCTACTCGGCTTTGTTCTCACCATGCTTGCCGGGCTCGTCACCGTCACGTTCCTTCCCCGAAACGCTGGCGCCCAGGATGACGGTCCGATCGTGCTCTACGTCAACGCGGCGGTGAGCACCTCCGGGAACGGTTACTCCTGGGATCAGGCGTTCGCTGGTCTTCAAGAAGCACTCTCACGCTCGGATAGCATCGACGAACCAGTGCAGATCTGGGTGGCGCGAGGGACCTATCGTCCACACGAGACAGACCGAACCGCGAGCTTCAGCCTGCGCAACAATGTCGAAATCTATGGGGGTTTCAGCGGCACCGAGGCGACCCCGGACCAGCGCGATTGGCGCGCCAACCGCACCACCCTCAGCGGCAACCTGGGAACGCGCGCCACCAACACTGACAACAGCTACACCGTCGTCACTGGAACCGGAATAGACGCAACCGCTGTGCTGGACGGATTCACCGTGACCGGCGCCAACGCGGACGGGTCCGCCCTCCAAGCGTCATCCAATCTGGTTGGTGGGGGCTTTTACCTCCACGAGAGTAGCCCGGTTCTCAGAAATCTGACAGTTTCCGGCAATGAGGCGCATCATGGTAGCGGCGTGTATATCACCGCGTTCAGCTACCCCACGCTGGAAAACCTGACCATTTCCGGAAATCTCTCTCGCTCAGTGGGCGGGGGCATTTACTACTATGACAGCGGCGGAGTACTGGCAAATTCACTCATCTCTGGCAACCACGCCGGAAATCTCGGCGGTGCGTTGTACGTTCTTGGCAACCCCGAGATCGTCAACACTACAATCTCCGGAAACACCGCCGGAACCGGAGGCGGCATCTACGTCGTCGAATCGGAACTTGGGATTGCCAACTCCATCATCTGGGGCAATGCCGCTCCGATAAACCCCGAGTTGCACATTGACGAACTGGTCACGCTCGAGTTCACCCACGGGATCATCGGAGGAGGTTGTCCGGACGGAGCATCAGAATGCCGGCACGCGGACCCATTGTTCGTCGATCCTCGCCCTGCTTCCGAGGCGCCAACCAGTGACGGGGACTATCGTCTCACGACCGGGTCGCCAGCAATCGACGCTGGCACCAACGATGCGATTCCGGTAGGAATCACGCACGATCTGAACGGCAACCCGAGGATCGTCAACGACGTCGTCGATCTGGGACCCTATGAGTGGATGCCGGACCCGCCTGACGCTCCACCGTTCGAGCCGCCCGATGACCCGGACGCTCCGATGCCCGACCCGCCTGGAGGTCCTCCCAGCGGGCAACCGGGGGAGCAGCCAGACTTCGCCCCGCTCGACGAGATCGCCAATCCGCATTTCTGGCGCACCTGGGCGCGCACCGACCTGCCAGTCCGAAACGGCAACGTGTCCCGAACCTGGATGTGGGGACCAGGCCCATTCACCGAGAGCCGGTGGGAGGCATATGCGGAGTCACCTGGCGGCGAGCGCGAGATGGCCTTCTTTGATAAGACCCGCATGGAGATCAACCATCCGAGCGCAGACGCCGACTCGATATGGTACGTGACAAACGGCTTGCTCGTGATGGAGATGATCAGCGGCAACCACCAGTTCGGTGACGATACGTTCGTCTTCTACGGACCGGCGAATGTCCATGTCGCCGGGGATCCTGACGATCCGGACAGCCCGACCTATGCATCGTTTACGAATCTGCTCGACGCACCGGCGAGCCCGGTCGGAACGCTCCTTACCCAGCGTGTCGATCGGTCTGGCGCGGTCGCACCAGATGACCGGTTCGCGACCTATCAGGTCAGCGTTGCCCACGTGGACGATGTCACCGATCACGGTATCGCCGGCCCGTTCTGGACGTTCATGAACAGCCACGGGCTGGTCTACGAGGATGGGTCGCTCACCAGTGACCGGCTGTTCCCGAACCCGTACTACGCAACCGGGAGGCCAGTTGCCGAGGCCTACTGGGCGACGGTGCAGGTGAGTGGGGTACCGCGAGACGTGCTCATGCAATGCTTCGAGCGACGCTGCCTCACGTATACGCCCGGCAACCCGGATGGTTTCGTCGTCGAAGCCGGCAACGTCGGCCAGCACTACTTTTCCTGGCGATACGTGCTCGCGCCGGATTGATCCAAGGCTCTCGGCACGCCGCC
>SKKR01000470.1 GCA_007123655.1 Thermomicrobiaceae bacterium | reverse complement strand
ATCCGGCACTCGTTCTCGCGCATGCCATCCGTAACGGCGATGTCAGTCCGGTCCCGGACGGTGATAACCGCCTCGTCGAGCACCGCGTCGTCACTGAACTCATTCTCGCTGACCCTGCCGTTGACGATCGCCGCGCCGACGCAGTGGAAGACGCTGAACTTGCCCTCCAGACCGGTTCGCGGCGTCCGCTTCCCTGTCAGTTCCTGCACCAGCGGGTGAACGTGCGCGGTAATGGATTTCACGTTGTCCCGGGTGACGCCTTTCTCGCGAAGTCCGAGCGCGGCGTCGATCACCGGGTGAATGACGACTCCACAGGGGTAGGGTTTGTAACTGTTCTTCAGCAGTTCCCACTCCTTGCCGAGCGTACCGCTGATCTCGTCGGGGTCGAACTTCGTCGACAGAACATTTGCGAAGCCGCGTTTCGCCTCGATCCCTTCTTCGGAACTGGTGAACCCCCAGCTCGCCATCAACGCCGATCGCAACCCGTCCATTGCCGCCTTTCCCGGGTGGAACGGCTTGGTCATCGTGCCGAACATCTCCCGGATTCCGGTCGGTTGGGCCGCGGCCAGGCCGATCGCATAGCGGATCGCCTGCTCGTCGCTGCCGAGCATCTTCGACGCGGCGATCGCTGATCCGAAGACCCCGGTTGTCCCGGTGATATGCCAGCCGACGTTGTAATGATCCGGATAGACGCTATTGCCGATCCGGAGACACGCTTCGACCCCGACCGCAAACGCGGTGATGACGTCCTTCGCCGTGCCGCCTCGCCACTCGGCCACCGCAAGCACCGCGGGAGCGATTGGCGCGCTCGGGTGGATGACGGTCCGCAGGTGGGTGTCGTCGAAATCGAAGATGTGGCTGGACATCCCGTTGATCAGGGCGCCGTCAAGGGCGTCAACCCGCTCCTTCCGTCCGAAGATGGACACCTGCCCCGGTCCCCCGATCTCGGAGGAGAGCTTCAGCAGGATATCGACCGGTTCCTGCCAGGCGGCGCCGATCGCCACGCCCATCCAGTTGAGCAGGCTACGCTTCGCCTCCCGAACGACCTCTGGAGGCAGATCGTCATACGTCGTCGTCGCGACGAAGCTCGCAAGCCCGGCGGTCACGCGCGTCTGGTCTTCACTCATTTCCGGTCTCCCACGTCAGATGATGGCCTCGGTTCTTTCTCAGACTCTAGCACGCTGCCGGCCGTCTCCGGTTGCTGCCCCCGATCGCGACCCACCACGGCGATCGCGACCCCCGCCAGCAGGATGATCGCCCCGAGCAGCACCGTCCAGCCGGGGACCTCCGAGAAGACGATCACCCCGAGCAGCGTGGAACCGACCGGTTCCAGCAGGATGACCAGGGTCACGATTGTGGGAGTGATCCACTTCACGGCCCAGTTGAACGAGGTGTGCCCGATAAGCTGCGGGACCAGGGCGAGCATCAACCCGTAGAACAACACCATGCCCGGCAGCTCGCCGTAGTGCGGGCCAACGAAGAACGGAATCGGCAAAAGCACTGCGGCGCCGATCGGATAGACCACCGCCACGTACCGGGTAGTGCTGATGCCGCGGCGCTGGGCTTCCTGTCCCATCAGAAAGTAGAAACTGAACCCCAGCGCAGCGGCCAGCGCCAGGGCATCTCCGAGCAGCGGGTTGGAGCCCGCCCCGGCGCCGGCCGCATCTCCCCAGGCGAGCACCACCGCGCCGGAGATCGCAATGGCAATCCCAGCGATCGTCATGCGGGTCGGGACCTCGCCCTGCCAGAGCCAGAGCATCAGCGCGACCCAGACCGGACTGCTGGTGGCGATCGTCGTCGTGGCGGCGATCGATGTAAAGGCAAAGGCGGGGACCCAGGACGCGAAGTGGATCGCCAGAAAGATTCCGGCGCCCAGCGCGTACCAGTTCGCACCCGGGGCTGGCCGGGCTTCGTACCGGGTCCGGTACCACATCGGCGCCAGGAGAAGGCCGGCAAAGGTGAGCCTTGACGCCGCAAGGGCCAGCCCCACACCGACATCGTTCAGCCCTTCCCCGGCGGCGTATCCGAGGCGGACGAAGACCGCCGCAGTCGACGCGGCGGTCACGCCGACGAGCAGGACGAGCGCTATTCGCATCCCGGACGGCTTGTCTCCCATAACACCTCGAAACACCGGGCAGATCGTTGCGAGTCTACCAGCGGTTCATCCCGTTGCCGCCCGGAACCTGCCCTGCCAGAATGCACCCTGGCGGGATTTCCGAAGATCTGGCAAGACCGCAACCAGGAACGCGGGCGCTGATCGTGCGCATGTATCCTGCGAATGAATCCGAAATGAGTCAGGGATCGGTCATTTCCATCCTCATAGCCAGCTCGCTCGTCCTTTTCAGCGGCTGTTCCGGATTCGTGCAGCGCCAGGGGTCGACAGTTACACTACGAATCGCGACGACCACCTCCCTGGACGATTCGGGCTTGCTGAACGTCATCCTGCCGGACTTCGAAGAGCGCTATGACGCTTCCACCGACGTCATCGCGGTCGGAACCGGTCAGGCCCTGGTGCTCGGGGAACGCGGGGACGTCGACATCATTCTGGTTCACGCTCCAGACCTGGAGCAGGAGTTTGTGAACGAAGGCTACGGTGTTGATCGAACAACGTTCATGACCAACCCGTT
>SKKR01000411.1 GCA_007123655.1 Thermomicrobiaceae bacterium | reverse complement strand
GGAAGTAGGAGACCGGACCAATGCAGATGAACGCGCCTCCCATCGTCGCGCAGAACTCACGGTGAGGTTTCAGAGCCTCATACACCTCGGCTGCACGGCGCTGGTCGTCGAGCAGGTGAATTGCCTCCGCCAGATGCGAGAAGGAAAAGAGACCGTGGGAATGGATGCCGTATGATTCCACCTCGCCAGCGCTTGCCCACACGCGGTCTATTGTGGCGGTAACCTCCGCATGCTCGCGCTCGAGTTCGCCGGGTGCCATCTTCGTTCGTCTGAGGGCGCCCGCGAGCGCAAGTTGCGAGTCGACCAGACGCCACCGTAACGGTGAGTCTGAAAGGGGGATGATCCGGCTCGCCTCCGTGATCGACAGCTCATCCAGACGATCCAGTTCCCGCAGGATCTGAAACTTGAGAACCCACCACCAGATGATGCTGTACGCCGGGGCGAGCCCGGCCGACTCCGCAAGCTGCCGCGCCTGATCGGTGAGCTCTTCAGCGGTGCGCAATGATCCTGCGATAATGGAGCGCATCGCGTGAACCGAGGTGACCATATAACGATAGAACGGCTGGCGCAGACTGCTGTCCAGTTGGTCGAGTCGTTCAATCGTGCTGTCGACCTGTTCGATTTCCCCGGATGCCAGGGGTTCAAACATATGCCAGCACAAGGCTGTGAAGAGCAGCTCACTGTCACCCGCTTCCTCGGCAAGTGTCACCATTTCCGATGCCGCATTGCGCGATTCATCGGTCGTGAACGCGTTTGTTGTCCACAGGTCGCGGTGTCGGGCATGAAGCGCGGTTGCGAGCGCACGCGGTTCGCCAACCCGTCTCGCAACCTCGACCGCCTCTTTGCTCAAGGCAAGACGACGTTGAACCACGTCAGCGCTATCGTAATCGTGAGCAAGGGCGAGCGCGCGGTGTGCCAGGCACTGTGCTTTCAATGACGTCTCTTCGGGGCCGAGCACATTGCACGCTTCTTCCAGAAGCTGGAGTCGAGGCGGATCGTTCCGGCCAAGTAGCACGACGTCCCTGCTCATCCCGACGGCGGCTCGAGCCAGATGCTCGGGGAGGTTGTTCTGACGGGCGAGCGACGCTGCCCTGAAAAACGTCTTGTTTGAGGCGGGAACAGCTCCGGCTCTTCGCTGGGCGTCCCCGAGGCGTAACAGGAACTCCACGATCTGCCGTTCGTCTGATTGCGGTGCATCCTCGAGAAGCTCAATCGCGCTTTGAAAGTAATCCACCGCGTTGTCGTATGCGACGCTGGCGATTGCCTGCTCGCCGGCTTTGTCCAGATATCGCACTGCCGGCTCGTGACCAATGAGTGGCGTGGCCAGGACGAAATGATGGGCGATGCGAGCGTAGTGCGCTGACAGATCGGTGTTGTGTTCGCTCTCCAGTAAACATCCGATCTTCCGATGCAGCGTCAATCGCTGGCTCGGGCGCAGGTCTTCATAGATGGCCTCGCGTATCAGATCATGAACGAAGAAGTAGGCCATCGTAGCGCCCCGTGGCGAACCGATCATTTTCGTGTTCGCGGCCTCTTCGAGGTGATCCAGCACACGTTCCAGAGACAACTGAGTTACGAGGTGGATCATGCGGGGATTGAACTCGCGCCCGATTACCGCGGCTACGGAGAGAACATCCTGACATGCGGGATTCAGACGCGATAGCCGCTGGCGAATCAGTTCCCGTACCGCGTCCGAAACTCCATAGCGGTCAGCGTGCTCCCGGTAGGACGCGTTTGATCCATCTCTCTCCTTGTGATGAGTAACGAGTTCGGTAACGAAGAACGGGTTGCCCCCGGTGCGTGCCATTATCTGCGAGATCGCGTCTTCAGGAGGAGTCTCTTCCCGAGACAGCAGGCTTACCATTCTTGCGACCTCATCCTCGTTCAGGCCAGTAAGGTCGAGCCGCTGATTTGCCGGTTCTCGACTGACTTCGACCATCGTTTTCGCCAGCAAGCGCTCGGGGGCAGACTCCGTGTCGCGGAAGAGGCCAGCGAGAACCATCCCGCTCTCAGCAATCTCACGAGCAATGAATTCGAGCAACAGCAACGATGAACGGTCGGCCCAGTGAAGATCGTCGAGGATGACGAGGAGAGGTTTCTGGTGGGAGAGGTCCCGGAGCCACCGGGTCGTCGCCTCGAACAACCGGAACCGTGCGGAATCGGCCATCCCACTGTCAGCCGCAAGCCCCGGCCACCATTCGGTTAGCTCGGGAACCAATCGAGCGAGCTCGCCGAGGTCTTCAGCGATGGTACTCGCCAGGATATCTCGGTCGACGTGCCAGAACAGTCCGCGCAGAACCTGAATCCACGGCCAGTAGTCCGGCGCTCCACTACTCTGATAACACCTTCCCCAGACAACAACCATGCCGTTTTCGCGAGCATATTCGCTTGCCCGCTCGGCGAGCATTGTCTTTCCGATTCCGGGCTCGCCAGCCACCAGGATGACGCGACCATGCTGCGTCGTTGCCCGTCGAATCGAATGCTGAAAGAGTTCGAGTTCGCGGTTACGCCCAACGAAGAATTGATCGACCTCTCCTGTGAACGAGTCCGGTCTGAAACCTGAATGGTGTCCTCCCATGACGGGCCGCCTTGCTCAGGTGCGTGCGGGATGTTCACGAACATGGATGAGAACAG
>SKKR01000272.1 GCA_007123655.1 Thermomicrobiaceae bacterium | reverse complement strand
TAACTTCACCGTGGATCTGGTGCCGGAAGGCGGCGAGATCCCGGAGGATACGACTGTTGAACTGCGAGTCGGCCGTGAAGCCCTGCTGGGAGGTGTGCGAACGGTCGAGCTTCAACGGAGCCCCGAGGGTGATCGAGGACGTTCAGTCCGGTTCGAAGCGACCGGCACGGATCTCAGCATTCCCGGAACCTGGGACATGGAACTGGTGATTCACCGGCCAAGCGAAACCGAGTGGCGCGTCGATCGATCGCTCGAGGTGCCGGAGGTGCCCGCGCAGGACCAGATACCCGGCCCGCCGCCGAGGCTCGTCGGCCTCCAGTCAATCGGTGCGCCGATAGGACTGGCAATCGCAATCGTGCTCGGCACCGTCGCCGCCAGGCATCGGTTCCGGACGGAGCCGGACCGGATTCTCGGCTGGCTGGCCGTGATGTTCCTGGTCTTCGCCGGACTGACTATCTGGCAGACGATGGTCGAGACGACCCCGACCACGCAGGCACGCAACCCGGTGCTCATGACTCCCCAGTCCGTCGCAGCCGGCCGGGAGCTGTACCTGGAACACTGTGCGGCCTGTCATGGCCCGGACGGAACCGGCGATGGCGAAGCGGCGGCAGGATTGTCCCGGCCACCGGCGGATCTGACCGGAGCGCATGTCGAGATGCATACCGACGGTGACCTCTATTGGTGGATCGTCGACGGAATCGACCCGGCGATGCCCGGATTTGACGCGGAGCTTTCCGACGACGATGTCTGGCACCTGGTGAACTACGTGCGCAGCCTGCGAGACCCGATCGAGTGAGGTCCGAAGCGCCCCGCCTCGGTAACGCTCTCTCGTGACATTTGTCACAATCCTGGGTGCCGTTGGACTGCTAGACTAAACATAACGAATGGCGGCGGTCTGATCACCTGAGAGTAGTCAGGAAGTAGAAAGAATGCAATGGATGCGGAACGCAATTGTCGTGGCGATAGTGTCTGGATTGGTCCTGGCACTCGCCGCGTGCGGAAACGGTGGCGCGGCGGAGCCGGATGTTGTCGATGCCTGGGCCCGCCCCGGAGATCCGGGAGACAACAGCGCGGCCTATATGAACATCAGCAACGACAGCGATGATGACATCACGCTTATCGCGGCCAGCAGTGATGTCGCGCGGATGGTTGAGATTCATGAATCTCAAATGGAAGACGGGACCATGCGCATGGAGGAAGTCCCCGAGATCGTGATCGAATCAGGCGAGACAGTGTCGCTCGAGCCGGGCGGCTTCCACGTCATGATGATGAACCTGGAGGAAGCACTCGAGCCTGGTGACTCGTTCAGTCTGACGCTTCACTTCGATGAAATAGACGACATCGAACTCGACGTTCCCGTGGAGGAGCAATGACGGATCGCCAGCGAACCCGCTGGTTCATGCTTCTGATTCCAGTGTTCCTGTCCCTGGGACTGATTGTGTCGGCGTGTTCGTCTGACGACGAGGTGACGAGTACTCATGAGCCGGATCCGGAAAGTGAGTCGGCCAGTAACAACGCAGCCGATGAACCTCGCGGGCTGCTGCACGATTTGCCGCAGACCGCCCCGGAGATCGAACTGACCGATCACGAAGGGAATCCGTTCCGGCTTTCCGATCACCAGGGAAGAGTCGTGGCGATGTTTTTCGGCTATACACATTGTCCGGACATCTGCCCGCTCACACTGATGCACATGCAGGACGCCACGCTCGAGCTCGGTGAAGACGCCAGGGATGCACTGTTTCTCTTCATCACTGTGGATCCGGAACAGGACACCCCGGAGCAGATGGCGCGCTATGTCGGCCGTGTGGAAACCGAAGTCATCGGACTAACCGGAGATCGCGAAGAGCTCGAACGGGTCTGGGAGGCGTACGACATCACCGTCGAGATCGAACCGCGTGATGATGACTCCTACCTGATCTCCCATTCAGCGCAGATCTGGGTGTTGAACCAGCAGGGACAGGCAGTGATGGTCCTGCCGCCGAACGCCGACGGTGTCGACATGGCGCACGACATCCGATGGCTACTGGACCGGCCAAGCTGACGAGCGATCGGCATCTAAGAAAACGCCCTGGGGCGGCGAATCGATATGATATTGATACGCGGCAATGAGGACTGGCGGTAAGCCCGGCACGGGGGAGTGCACCATTGGACGAGTCCCCTGAAGGAGAATCACAAGCTGATCCTCGACCTGTTCGGGCACTGTTCGGGGCGGCCGCGCGGCTCCGCGGGGTCGACGTGAGCTCACTGGCGGCCGTGTCCGCATACTTTGCGATTCTGGCGATCGCTCCGTTCCTGCTCTTTCTGGTCGCCGGCATCGCGGTCATCTCTCAGGTATTCCCAATAGGCTTGATCGACGATCTGGAGCGCACGGTTGAACGAATGGCTCCCGGAGATACCGGCGAGCTGCTCTTGCCGCTCGTCGAGGAAGCTGTTGACCGGAGTGACCGCGGGACGCTCTCGTTCGGGATGTTGAGCGCGATGGTCGTCGCTCTCTGGTCATCGGCCCGGGCAATCGGTTCGCTGCTGGACGGCGCAGCGACGATCAGTGGCCGGAGCGTTCACCGTACGATGCTGTGGAACCGGCTTATCGCGCTATTGCTGGCGGTGGGAATGGGCACGGTGGTGATGCTTTCGCTT
>SKKR01000162.1 GCA_007123655.1 Thermomicrobiaceae bacterium | reverse complement strand
TGCCCGTGAGCGTCACCGGCGAGGGCGCCCGGCGGGTCGACGTCGACGCGCTCTACGACTCCGAGGCCTACCGACCCAAGGTCCGCCAGGTCGCCGGCAAGCCGATGTTCCTGTACTGAACGGAAGTCCCTAGACGGGGGCGTAGGGGGTCTTAGCTACCATCCTGCGCCGCGTTGGCCAACACCTGGCCAACATCCCGACGGTGCGCCTTGTCGATCGCCTCACGGGCGCGCCCCGAGGTGTCCGGCATCATGTGGCTGTAGACGTTCAAGGTCACCGACGGGTTCTCGTGACCGAGGTAGTCGGCCAGCGCAGCCACGGACACCCCGGCGTCGAGGAGGACGCTGGCGAAGTGGTGGCGGAGCTGGTGCATCCCGGTCTCACGTGTCGGCTCGAAGTCGGCCTCACGGAGGGCTGGCTTCCATACCCGTTCGTTGTGCGTGTTCTTGTTCAGCGACGCGCCCTTGGGGCCGGTAAAAATCAACCTCCTGGTGACTGGCTCTCCGTCACGCTCGACCCACGGCAACGTCACCTCCTGCGCCGGGTACCGACGGAGGTGTTCAGAGAGGGCGACGGCGACCGTCTCGGACAACGGGACCTCACGAACGCGCCCACCCTTCGGTGGCGCGAAGCTCGGATGGCCGGCGAGCAGCCGTACCTGCACCCGGATGTGGAGCGTGTGACGGAGCCAGTCGACGTCCTCGACGGCGATGCCGAACATCTCCCCCTGGCGCATCCCGGTCCCGGCTCCGAGGATCGGCAGGGCTTCGTACCGTTCCGGGTGATGCTCAGCGATGGCGTGGACCTGCTCTACGGTCCACGGGACAACCTTCCGGCGTTCCGCCTTCGGTGCCTTGACCGACTTGGACGCGGCCGGGTTCGACGGGATCAGTTGGTCATCCACCGCCGCAGCCATGATGCTCGACACGTGGCCGAGGATGAGCGCCACGTAGCTCGGTGCCAGGACGTCCGTCTTCCCGCGGACCCACGCTTGCAGGACGGACGGCTTGATGGCTCGCAGTTCGTGACCACCCAACGGTCCGTAAACGTGGGTACGCAACCGTGAGTCGACGCTGATCCGGGTAGTGGCGTCGAACGTCTGGCGCTCTAGCCAAGCTTCCGCGAACTCACGGAAGATGACCTTGCCGGCGTGCGGGTCCACGTAGGTCCCGCGGAGTTTGTCGGCCTCCATCGTGTTCACGAACCGCTGGGCGTCCAGCTTGCGGGCGAAGCTTGAGGAGCGTTGCTTGCCCTCGGGGTCGCGGTACAGGACCTCCCAAGGCTTCGGGCGTTCGGGGCGCTTGCGGATCGATGCCATCAGCTTCTCCGCCGTGCTGGATTCTTGCAGTGGACGTGGTGGGAACTTGTCGTCAGTCCGAAAGGTCCCAGATATGGCTCAACTCGACACCGCCCGCTTGGCGCATGTCTGTCACTCCGAGCAGGCCCGCCTGCCTGGCTTCAGAAACCCAACGAGCGGCGCGGGATCGACCAATGTCGAATACTCGAATCACCACCGCTATCGGGGATCTGCTCACGGCGTAGCCGTATCGGTATGTAGCGGCCACCACTTCCAGAAGACTGTCGGTGACTCCCCCAGGGCGATCCATCTCCTTGGCGGCACGTTCGACTAATGCTTCCTCGACCGTCGCGTTACCTGATTCGGCCGCCCATTCGACGTAGGAACCTACGGCGATATCGCGCAACGCCTGGGTGTTTATCTCCTGGCCGGAATCCCCGGATCTGTAGATCCGTAGATCAGTGCAGACGTACCGACCTTTTCGGAGCACCGCTTTGACGTCAACGCCCAGGCCGTCGTCTGACATCGATTCGATCTCGACGCCAGGACTCAGTCGCAGCCCGAAGCCAATGTTGTAGCCCTCGTCCGAGTCGTTGACCATGTCAGTTGCTCCTTCTGCTTGCATGGTGACGCGAACGAGTCAGTTTTGTCAAGCGTGACCTGGTGGTGCTACTGTCTCTTGCAGGTCAGGAATGACACCGCTGACCTGACGCCCCTGGAGTGTAGCGATGCGTGAAGACGACGGACCGTCCCAGACCTTCGTTTCAGTCGAAGAGCTCGCTGAGCGATACGGCCTGAGCAATGCGACCGTGCACGCGTGGATCTATCGCGGTAGCGCGCCGAGGTCCTACAAGATCGGCAAGTATCGGCGCTTCAAACTCAGTGACGTACTGATCTGGGAGGAAGCGCGAGCGACCGATGACACCTCGAACCCCTAGGCGGTCAGTTCGTTCGTGCATCACCCACCAACCAAGGGAAGGAGCCAGGCAGCGATACCGAACGTCCGCAACTCAGAGCAATCTCCTCGCCCAGACACAGCACGACGGCCCGCTGGCACGGGCCGCCGAGGAGTTGCTGTCAATTCCACCCATCCGCAAAGAAGGGAAGAATCCATGAACATCGTACCTCCCTACATGCCCGCTGAGGGTGTTTCCAGGAGGATGAGCGCACGTATTCGCGTGGCTTACACCTGCGTCAACTCCGCCTCGCAGCGGGGTAGCGCATGAACTCTGACGGTGAATATCTCTGCCCCGGGCAGGCCAGGGGCATCACATCATGTCCCATGAGTTCAAACGACCCCGACCCGGTGCCCACGCGCAACTGGGGCGAGTTCGATCTAGGCACGATC
>SKKR01000435.1 GCA_007123655.1 Thermomicrobiaceae bacterium | reverse complement strand
CTGCACTCTCTGGACGAACTGCCCGGGACCTTGATCAAGGCGCGCATCGCTGCCGGTCTCACTCAGGCCCAACTGGCCGAACGCCTGGACATCAAGGAGCAGCAGATCCAGCGCTGGGAGTCCCGAGCGAACCTATCACCAAATTGAATCAGAGACACAAACGCCTGAAGACGCTCGCCGGCAGGAAGAATCAGGTGAAATCTGGGGACAGGCGGCCCGCGGCAGCGATATTCCGAAGGTAAAGGCGCGAAGCGGACATCTTCCACCTGGCAGTCGGGGGATTGAGTTCGTGACCTCGATACGACCGGATTTTGGCAGAGCACCGGGGTGGCCGCCGTGGTCTGGAATTCGCCAGGGCGTCGAGTTAGACGGCGAATTTGCTAAGATTAAGGTAAGAATCACGAAGAATACTCAAAGTGATTCGGAGTACTATATGATCAGGCAAGTACCTCCACAGGAACGATGGCCCAGCGGGGATAGCATTCACTTGGCGGCGCTTCCACATTCAGCGGAGGCGCTGAGTGAACGATATCGTCTGGAGTTCATCGACGACTGCGATGATCTCGGAAGCTACAAGCTGGCGGCGATTGCGCTTCCAAGTGTCGGTCAGGTTTGGCTTGAGTATCGGGAAGATGCGCCGTCCACGGAGACCTTAGTGCTTGCGGATTCGGAACAGGATCTCTCCACTGCACTGTTCGAGTTCCTGGAAGCGTTCAGATTGAACGAAGAAGATTTCGGCTGGATCTCGCCGCTCGTGTTTCTGGGACGAGGATCAATCGGACAGGAGGAACTCATCAAGGCCGTAGCGCGCGAACTTAAGCGGCCTGAACAGGAAGTTAGCAACGTGATTAGCGCGATGTTTGACGAAATCACGTCTTCCCTGGCGAAGGGCGAGGAAGTTTCGATACCAGAGTTTGGCACGTTCGAGATAAAACACCGTACTTCGACTGCCGGTAGTAAGTTCCGACTCGCCAGTCGCAGAGGTCAGCGTTCAAAGCGTTATCCGAGCTTCGAGCCGCACAATGAATCGAAAGTTGTTAGTTGATCGCCTCCGGACCCAACCCCGAAAATACCGACGTCGAACAGGCGACCATCGAGCTCTTCGGAAAGCTCGGCTCGGAGCCCGCCGATGAGATGCACGAGAACTCGGCGCCGGGCGGGAGCTTGTGCTGTACTGGTTACTCTTCGCTGGGCAACTCCGCAGTAGCGAGGTTTATGATCTGCTCAAGTCGATCTAACGCTTCGAGGGCTCGCTGCGTCGACAAACGCACTGCTGGGTCATATCGCGCTGACCACCCTAAACGTGAGAGTGTGCGAAAGTCGCCGCGTATCGCTGACAATGAGGCATCGTTAATCAGATACTGGGTACGCTGCCGGTGATTCACTGGTTCAACACGATGAACCTCCCACAGGTATGCGTTGACGATATGGACTGCGCTGTAGAATGCAACGATGGCAGCCCACTCGTTGGCCGGCGCGGGAGGGTCAGTTGCTGAATCCAACAGCCAGGCGGCGAATTCGCGATTGCGTAGTGCGACATCAAGATGGTCGCGTGTCCTCGGCTCCATTTATGTCGGCAACCACCTCATGTATCGGAACCTCTTCTGCTCGCTGCGGTCTGCTCCTCCGCGGGTCGAACTGGTGATAGTCCCGTGGATTCAGGATCCTCAGCAGAACATACTCATCCGGGTACTTCTCGTTGGTTTGCGACACCAGTTCATGCAGTGCCACTTCATCAGCAACAGTGATCGGGGCTGTCTCCAACCAGAGCACGATCGCATCTTCCTCTTCAAGTGAAATGTGCAGGGCGATCGCTTCCGGTCGGTCGGCGATTCGACGGGCGAAGTCTCTGGCGACCTGTTGCACGATGCTGGACGTTGGGGTCATGATCAAACGCCTCCTACGAGGATCTGCACGCGCGCTTAGCTCAACCGAAACGATCGCTGCCAACAGTCTACAACGAATTTCAATCGCGCTCTCGTGTGTAATCGGGGAACGAGCACCCGTGGCGATAATGCCAGAATGCTCGGAAAGCGCCGGGGAGAACAGCGATGAATCGAGTCCGTTAGCCCACAAACCTCGACCACGATCTTCATCCCGATCTTACGACCTCTACCCCCAACCCGGAACTTCTCCCGTATCCTGAGGGCGACTCGGCCCGGTGCGGTCGGTTGTGCGCCGGAACCCGTTTTCGTTTGAAAGGAAGCCTCCATGCTGATCGAGGATAAGGTCGTGATCGTTACCGGAGCGTCCCGCGGGATCGGACGGGCGACGGCGATTGCCTGTGCCCGGGACGGGGCCGACGTGGTGGTGAACTACGCCGGGTCCGCCGGCGCCGCGGAGGAGGTGGTGAACGAGATCCAGGCGGCCGGCCGGAAGGCGATCGCCGTCGGCGGTGACATTGCCGATCCGGAGACGTCCCGGGCGCTGGTCGCCAGTGCGGTCGACGCGTTCGGGCGGGTCGACGTGCTGGTCAACAACGCCGGCATCTGCCCGTTCCACTCGTTTCTGGAGATGCCGCTCGACGTGATGCGCCGGACCGCCGAGGTCAACTACTTCGGCACCTTTTACGCGACCCAGGCCGTGGCCGTGCAGATGGTTGCCCAGGGCGACGGAGGGGCGATCATCACCGTCAGCTCGATGGCG
>SKKR01000253.1 GCA_007123655.1 Thermomicrobiaceae bacterium | reverse complement strand
TGGGGCATGGGCATCAGTCAGCATGTACACGGCACCGACAATTCGCGCTGCCTGATCGCCCTGGCCATGATCACCGGCCATGTCGGCCGGCGCGGCACCGGGCTGCACCCGCTGCGCGGCCAGAACAATGTCCAGGGCGCCTGCGACATGGGAGCGCTACCGGATGTCTTCCCCGGATATCAGAAGGTTGTTGACCCGGGTGTCCGGGCACGGTTCGGCGATGCCTGGCAACTCGATGATCGCCCCCCGGCCTTCCGGGAACAACCAGGGTTGACCGTCACCGAAATGATCGACGGCGCCGGGGACCGCAGCCTGCGTGCGCTGTATATCCTGGCCGAAAACCCACTTATGAGCGATCCGGACATCAATCACGTCCGCGAGTGCATGGACGCCGCGGAGTTCGTCGCGCTGCAGGAGATCTTCCCGTCCGAGACGTCCCACTACGCGGACGTCCTGCTGCCGGGAGTCACCTGGGCGGAGAAGCGCGGCACCTTCGTCAACACGGACCGCCTGGTTCAGATGATTCGACCCGCCGTCGAAAACCGGACCGATGCCAGGCCCGACTGGGAAATTATCGCTGAACTCGGGAGACGCATGCTCGAGCGGGATCGCATCAATACTTCGGGCCCCGAGGCAAAATGGGACTACAACGGTCCGTCGGACGTGATGGAAGAAATCGCCTCCGTCACCCCATCCTTCACCGGTATCAGCTACGAGCGAATCGAGCATGGCGAACTGCTTCGCTGGCCGGTGCCCACGAAGGATCACCCCGGCACGCCGATTCTGCACATCGAGGAGTTCACTCGGGGGCCCGGTAAGTTCCATGTTTGCGAGCACCTGCCGCCGGATGAATACCCGGACGCCGAGTACCCCTTCTTCCTGACAACGGGGCGGGTGCTCTACCACTGGCATGGCGCTGAGATGACGCGCCGGAGCGCGGGATTGCTGGACACCTATCCCGAGACCCTGGTCGAGGTCAATCCCGCCGACGCCGCGAAAATGGGCATCGGCGCGGAGTCCGAGATCCGCATCGTCTCGCGGCGCGGTGAGATGCGTGCCGGAGCACTGCTCAGCGAGCGAGTGCCCGAGGGAGTTGTCTTCGGTAACTTCCACTTCCCCGGAGTTCACAACGTGAACAACGTGACGAACAAAGCGCTCGACCCGGTGTCCCGCATTCCGGAATACAAGCTCTGCGCGGTGAGGGTCGAGGTGCTGGACAGGGTGCCCCAGCCAGTCTAGTATCAGTCACTGTTCTGATAACCCACACGGCGCGCGCGCCATCCATAGATTGGCAGGGATCGATGAAGATCACCGCTATCCGGCTTCGTGAACTTACCGGAACGATGCACTTCGAAGGCGATTTCTGGGAAGAGCGACTGATCCGCCCGATCGACGTCTATCCTGAGCACCGCATTGAAGGTCCACCGAACCATCCCGTCCGGAACGACGACGGCTCATATACCGTCCGGGCGATCTACGTCCAGATCGACACGGACAGCGGTGCCTTCGGGATCGGCGGGCCGGTCACCGATGACGTCGCCTACTTTATCGACCGACAGTTGAAACCGATTCTGATCGGCGAGGATCCGCTGGCGATCGAACGGCTCTGGGACAAGATGTACCGCTACCTGGTGCACGGCCGCAAGGGCCCACCGATGCTGGCCATCAGCGCGATCGACTGCACGCTCTGGGACCTTAAAGGACGTCATTACAACGCCCCTGTCTACGAGTTGCTCGGTGGGCCGATCCGAACCGAGATCCCAGCCTACGCCAGCATGCTGGGCTATTCGCTTGACGATGAAAAGGTGTACGAGCGAGCGGCATGGGTGGTTCAGCAAGGCTACACAGCCACCAAGTGGTTCCCGCGCTACGGCCCGAACGACGGCAAGGCCGGGATCGAACGGAACGTACAACTCGCCACGACATTGCGCGAGGCGCTCGGTACGGATGTCGATTTCATGCTCGATGCCTGGATGAGCTGGGACGCTCCGTACACCGAATTGATCGCGGACCGAATCGAGGACCTCGAGCCCCGCTGGATCGAGGAGCCGGTCATGCCAGACCTGATCGAGGTCTATGCCGACATCCGTGCCCGATCGTCAGTTCCGATCTCCGGAGGTGAACACGAGTACACCCGGTACGGGCTCAAGCAGCTCATGGACGCCGAGGCGGTCGACGTTCTTCAGCCGGACGTGTACTGGGCGGGTGGCATCTCGGAGACGATGAAGATCGCCGCGATCGCATCGACCTACAATCTGCCGGTCATCCCGCACGGGCACTCGGTCCCGGCGGTCGCGCATGTCAGCGCGTCGCTGCCGGCATCGCTCTCCCCACTGCAGGAGTACCTTGTGAAGTGGAATGAGGTCCACCAGTTCTTCTGGAAGGATCCCGTCAAGCCAGTCAACGGCCTGATCCACGTGCCCACCGGCCCCGGAATGGGAATGGAACTCGATCCGTCCAGGATCGACAGCGAGCGTGAGGTCACCTGGGAGATCTGACCGGTTGGGGAAGGATTTTGAGTCCTTCCCTACCGCCCATGGGTGTATCTGTATCCGGCGGCTGCCGCGGCCAGCCCGAGTGCGACCTGACCGCCGGCATTGACCAGCAACGCCACGAACCGGTCTTCCCGCAGAAGCTCCAGATTCTCGTAGCTGA
>SKKR01000350.1 GCA_007123655.1 Thermomicrobiaceae bacterium | reverse complement strand
TGGCGCAGTTCGTTGATCGGCTCGGCGTCATGTATGCTGGCCGGTTGGTGGAGATCGCGCAGGTGAAAGACCTGTTCGAGGACCCGCTTCATCCGTACGGCCAGATGCTCATCGCGAGTCTGCTATCACTCGATTCGCGAAAAGACCGACTTCAAGGTATCCCTGGCATCACGCCGTCGCTCCTCAATCCTCCCGGAGGATGTCCGTTTCACCCCAGATGCCCGAAGGTCATGGAGCACTGCAAGACCGTTGAGCCGGAGCTCAGGGAGATCCGACCAAACCACTGGGCCGCGTGTCATTTGTACGGGGAGGCCTGATGACGTCACTCATCGAAGCTCGAAACGTAACCAAGGTGTTCGGCGGCGGGTTGTTCGACCGGAGCCGCACCGTTGCCCTCGAGGATTTCTCCTTCACCATCCGCGCGGAGAACCCCTCGATTACCGCAATCGTCGGCGAGAGCGGCAGCGGAAAAACGACACTCGCCAGATTGCTTCTGGGGCTGGTTGCGCCGACGAGCGGCGAAGTGCTGTACAACGGAACGAATATCGAGAATCTCTCCGGCAGGCAACGCCGCCAGTATCTGCGCGACGTGCAGGTGATCTTCCAGGACCCATTCGAGGTCTACAATCCGTTTTACCGGGTAGATCACGTCCTCAACACGCCAATCAAGAATTTCGGGCTGGCGAAGAGCGCGCAGGAACGCCGGGATCTGATCGACGAAGCGCTCGAAGCGGTCGGCCTCCGCAGTGAAGAGACGCTCGGTCGGTTTCCCCACGAACTGAGTGGCGGGCAGCGGCAACGCATTATGGTGGCCCGGGCCCTGCTCCTGCGACCGAAACTGATCATCGCTGATGAACCGGTGTCGATGGTCGATGCCTCACTGCGAGCCACGATCCTGGGAAGTCTGCTGCGGCTCAACCGGGACTTCGGCATCTCGCTGATCTACATTACCCATGACCTCACGACCGCGTTCCAGGTGAGTGAAGACATTCTGGTCCTGTACCGGGGATCGGTTGCCGAAGCCGGGGACGTCGACCAGGTCGTCCAGAATCCGGAGCATCCTTACACCCGTCTGTTGGTAGGGTCCATCCCGCTGCCAAACCCGGACCTCCCCTGGGAGGGAGAGCGCGCAATCGGACGCCCGGCCGGCGAACTCGGTGTACAGGCGGAACGTTACTGCAAGTTCAACGACCGCTGCCCGTTTGCGATGCCGGTCTGTGTGCAAAGCGATCCGCCACTTTTCCATACGCATCCGAATCGGGTCACTTCTTGCTTCCTGTACCGCGAGTCGCCGGAAGTGCCGATGGAGCAGATGACCAGTGTCTTCAAGAGTGCGAACCGCGCAGGCCCACCGGACATGACCGATCATGTTGGCGAGGTCGATATCAGTGAGGCAGTCGTCGGCTCGGAGGACTCAACGACTGCCCGCGGCAATGACGACTAGCGTAACCATGCCTCGAGCAGATCTCTCCCGTGAGGACCACCCCATCAATTCCACCTCTCCCGGATGCGAACGGCGGAGGGGGTCTGATGCAACCTGAGCTGATCGCAGATTACGCCTGCGTCACCGGAGAAGGGCCGCTCTGGCACGAGGCGCACGGCTGTCTCTACTGGACCGACATACCCGCGGGTCGGATGTTCCGGTACGATCCGGATGCCCGGGCGCACGAGCAGATCTATGACGGTCCGCCGGTGGGCGGCTTCACGATCCAGGCGGATGAATCCCTCCTGCTGTTTGGCGAACGAGGCGCGATCTTTATCTGGCGAGACGGCCATGTTGAACCATTTATCAACGAGATCGAGGAAATGCGCGATACCAGGTTCAACGACGTGATCGCCGATCCGGACGGGCGGGTCTATTGCGGGACTATGCCGTCAGCTGAACGCCCCGGGAGACTCTATCTCCTCCACCGGGATGGCACGCTTACGACCGTTCTTGCCGAGACCGGCATCTCCAACGGTATGGCATTTTCGCTGGACCTGGAGCACGTCTTCCATACCGACTCCTCTGCGCGCGAGATCAACCGGTACCGAGTTGATCGACAAAGCGGCGCACTCAGCGACAGGACACTTTTTGTGAAGACCCCGGAAGGAGAAGGCGTTCCGGACGGAATGACGGTCGACGAACGCGGCTTCGTCTGGTCCGCACGCTGGGATGGATCGGCGCTGTTCCGGTATGCCCCGGATGGCCGGCAGATTCGGCGCTTCCCGTTTCCTGCTCGCAAGGTCTCCAGCGTGAAGTTCGGGGGCCATGACTACTCCCATCTCTACGTCACTACGGCTGGCGGGGACAATAAACGCGAAGAAGGAGCCGGTGCCGGGGCGTTGTTCAGGTTGCGGACTGACGCGAGAGGGCGTCCCGAGTATCTCTCCCGAGTGGGAATCTGACCCTGGTACACGTGACTCGCAACGTTCGGTTGAACAGGTATGTACGCAACGAAGTGGAAGGAAGGGCGATGTCGGCGTCGTATTATGACCATGTCGACCAGCAGTATCCGTTTGCGCTCATCGGACCGCTCATGGAGCAGGTCGCCGTGCTCGAAGACAGGGCGCACCACTACGTTCATCATGTCCGCATGACCGACGACGACCGGGAAACGATGGAGCAGGTGGAGCGAGCGTTAACGAACGCAAGAAGCGAACTCGAGCGGCTGCGA
>SKKR01000155.1 GCA_007123655.1 Thermomicrobiaceae bacterium | reverse complement strand
GGGATCGGGGTGATTATGTCGACAAGGACGCCGGACGGGTCCGACAGGATGAAGTGACGCTGACCGAAATCTTCACTGCGAAGCGGAAGCACCGGCTCCAGCCCGGCGTCGACCACCAACCGGTCGTACTCCGTATTGACATCCTCGACTTCGAAGTTCAGCAGCAGTCCGGAGACAGGTTGCCGGTACTGATCCGGCACCGACTCGTGGCCCGCGTTCAGGATGCCAAGCTCCCAGGGTCGTTCCCCGTCGTGCTTCAACGCGACGTACCAGCCGGAGTCGAAAACTACCTCGAAACCGAAGTACTGAGTGTAGAAGTCACGCGTCTCGGCAATGAGCTCCGTGCACACGACCGGGTAGAAACTGGTGAGACCCATCGTATTCTCCTCATCTACTGATACAATACATACCATCGGTATGTGACTGCAGGCAGTGTAATCGCATACCCCCGGTATGTCAACAGCGGAGGGCAAATGGTGAACGGTTCCCGTCCAGCGATCGGCGGCCGGGCGAAAAAGCGGGAGGAAACCCGCCGCGCGATCATCAGCGAGGCCAGGCAACGGTTCGCGGAGAACGGATACGCGCGCGTCTCACTGGCAGGGATTGTCGGTTCGCTCGGCCTGACGAAGGGCGCGCTGTATCATCATTTCGATGGGAAAGAAGGGCTCTTCCGCGCCGTGCTGGAAGATGTCCACCGCGAGGTCGCTCACTCGATCGAAACGGCCGCGCCGGACGCGGACGCCTGGGAGCAGTTCGTCCGGGGGTGTGAAGCGTTTCTCCGCTCCAGCACGGCGCCAGACGTTCAGCGGATCATGCTCATCGACGCGCCGTCGGTGCTCGGCTGGGACGAGTGGCGAGCGCTCGACGCCGCGACCTCAATGCGACACCTTGAAGCGATTCTCGACGAGTTGATGCGCCGGGGGACCATTCGGGAGCAGCCGATCGGTCCTCTCGTGCACCTGCTCTCCGGGGCGATGAACGAGGCCGCGCTCTGGATTGCGCGTTCTGACGAACGGGAACGCGCACTGATGGAGACCATGGACGTGCTTTCGGACATCCTGGAGTCATTGCGGACGCGGTGAAGGGCGGCTCAATTTGCCTTCGTTGCGCCCGTTCTTCGTTCCCACCCTTCGTCGAAGAGCGGCAGGAAGTTCGTGTCCCGGTACGGATGCTGAGCGGCGACGTCCATGTTCAGCTCAATGCCAAGGCCGGGCCGATCCGAAATTTGCAGGTACCCATCGACCACCTGAGCGGGATGGTCGACGAGATCACGTTCCCACTCGACGTTGAACTCATCGAATAGCTCGGATACGTACGTGTTCGGGCAAGACGCGTTCAGATGCGTCGTGATCGCGGTAGCAACGGGCCCCTGTGCCTGGTGGGGCGCCGTCTGGGCGTAGAACGCGTCGGCCATACCGCAGACCTTCCGGGCGTTCCAGAGGCCGCCCAGGTTGAGCGGCTCCGGCTGTACGATGTGGACCGCGTTGTGGGAGAACAGCTCCGCGAACTGGTGTACGGACGAGAAGCTCTCACCGGTGGCGATCGGCACAGGCGAATGCCGGGCGACCTCGACGACCGCGTCGACGTTCATGTGCGCCACCGGCTCTTCGAACCAGCCGGGGTTATAAGGCGCCAGCAGCTCCGCGATTCTGATCGCCTCACTCACCGTGAAGCGGCAGTGACCTTCGATGAAAAGGTCGATGTCCGGTCCGACTGCGTCCCGAACCGCCTCGACGATGGCGATTGACAGATCCCGATCGCGAGGTTCCATGATCCGGTGAGCTGCGCCGAACGGGTCGAACTTCATCGCCGTGTATCCCCGGGCAATAACATCCCGCGCCTGCCGTGCGACTGATTCCGGGTCCCGATCCCCGCGATACCAGCCGTTTGCGTACGCCCGGAGCGACTCGTGATAACGGCCGCCCATCAGATTGTAGACCGGCTGGTTCAGCGCCTTGCCGATGATGTCCCAGCAGGCTGTCTCGACGGCACAGACCGCCGCGCCATGGATCTGACCGCCCTCCGAGTAGACGTCCCGGGTCATGCGCTGAACGATCGTCTCGATCTGAAACGGGTCCATGCCGATGTAGCGATGGCGAAGCTCGTAGACGGCCGCTTCCACGGTTCTGGCGAACGCGTTCAGCGTCCCTTCACCCACCCCGTGAATTCCCTCATCGGTCTGTAGCTGCACGAACAACCAGTTCTTCCACGGGTTCCCCACGATGACTGTCTGCACGTCCGTGATGCGCATCCCCACTCCTCAGCTTTGCGTCCACACGTTATTGGTAACGCTATCATCACCGCTTCTGGGCAGCTCTTCAAGCAGGAGGACGCCCCCGGGTCCGTGACGATGCTCCAATTGCTTGACGCTGCTCGGATTCTCTGGGAATGTAGCCGGCACGGGACCTTGTGACATATGCGGAAATGAGCAGGAACGCGCGGTTGGGAGCGGTGATGCAGCGACGTATGCGCCAGGTCGGGTTGGGTCTCTGTCTATTCGTGCTGATGCTCGGAAGCTCCGGGACTGGAGCGGTGCCCGGCATTCTCCCTGAATTCATCAGCACCTGGGAGCGAACGGACCGGCCGGTTGCCGATGGGCGGGCCGAGCGGACCTGGATGTGGGGCCCGGGAGCCCAGTCCGGTCCGATGTCAGAGCCGTATCTCGATGCTCC
>SKKR01000070.1 GCA_007123655.1 Thermomicrobiaceae bacterium | reverse complement strand
GCCGACGACATCACGAGCGAGACGATGCTCAAGGCGTTCGAGTCCCTCCACCGCTACGATCAGACTCGTGGGACGTTGTCCGGCTGGTTCTTTGCGATCGCGCGCAACCAGATCCGGAATCACTTTCGAGCACACAGGCGGATGTGGCGGGCGATTACCAGGTTCTGGGAACGTGACAGCAGCGACGACGCCCTGACTGAACTTATCCAGCACGAAGACGCCAAGCAAATCCGGCAGGCACTCGATCAGCTCTCCAATACAGATCGGGAAGTCCTGCTGCTGCGCTACAGCGGTGGCCTCTCCAGCCAGGAAATCGCCGAGACGATCGGAACATCAGATGAAGCCGCGCGGACCCGGCTCACCCGCGCTCGGAAACGCGTTGCAGACATCCTGGGGGATATTCATGACTGACCAGCGCACCCCATTCGATACCCGACTCGAACGAGCACTCGGGACCGGATCGCTTTCTCCCGAACAGCGTCGACGCCACCTCGACCGCGTCGCAGAGCGTTCCCGAGCCGGTCGCTTCTCCGCCGGACGCTTGATTCGCGATGGCGCCGTCGTTGTCATTCTGATCGCGCTTATTGCCGGAGCCTGGGCGATGCTGCCGCTGGGAGACTCATCCGAGCCGGAAACCGATCCGATGACGGTGCTCGCCAGCATGCGCGATGAAATCGAAGAGCTTGCACCGGGAGAAGCCCGCGTGATGCACATCGGCGCGGAGATCAACCTGCCAGCAGTCGCAGGCGGGATTGAGTCGAGTATAAAAGTGTGGGAGCGTGTTACGACTGAGGGAGAAGTTGAGCGCTCGATGATGTCCTATTCAATGGACGGCGAGCTTGAAGGTCGGGTAGTCGAGACGCGTGATGAGTGGATCGTCGAAACCCCCGGAAACCATCAGTCAGGGCCCAGCTCGGAAATGATGACGTTCCCGCCGGAAGTCATGTCGGCACTGCCCGCGGTCTACATGACAACAACTGGTGGCAACCTGAGCGAGTTTCTGGACGAATTGCAGCGACAGCCGGACGTCGAGGTCGACTACGACGGCGCCCTCCTGGTTATCAGCGCCGAGATCCCCGGTGGAGCGGAAGAGTTTCCGGATGACGAGCTCAGCGAGCAATTCGGCGTTCCGGTTCGCGGGATGTACATCGAGATAACGCTCGACCCCGAAGAGGTGCACCTAGTACTGTGGCAGGCACTGGTAGAGGACGACACCGGCGAGCATCACGTTGCACAGCGAATTGAGCTCAGCTACTGGGAAGAGATCGATCCTGCGGACATTCCCGACGATGCCTTCGCCGACCGCACGGAACTTTCGGAGCAGGAGATCGAAGTTCCCCTTCCGGAGCGTATCGAGTTGTCGATCGGAACGCTCGAACGGAGTGAAGAGACCGCCGAATCATCTGGTTTGGCACGGTTCGTCTACGTTGGTCCGGCGCCCTGGCTCTTTCAGATAGACATTTATGCGTCCACGGGAGGAGTCGACACGACCGACGCGTACGAGATGGAAATCCAGTCAACGACGATCGCGTGGCGTTCAGATCCCAGTGAGGACTGGCCGAGATCAGCCGTTTGGGACGACGGTGATTTCCGTTATCGACTGCTGGCGCGCAATCTCCCAGAAGGCGGCTGGACCGAGGACGACCTGTACGAGTTGATCGAAGCGATTTCTGAGTATCAACAGTAGCGACGGGCCCGAGTACCATCCCTGCCTTCTCCGCCTGGTAGCGCGGCAGTTTACCCGCCGCGAAGCCGGGGATAGACCCCGGGCGCTACCGCGACCCGGAATCGGCATAGCGGGCGAACCTGGACCGGCTAACCCTTCAGTAACTCGTTGAACTCGTCGACGCTGATGTCCGCCTGCCGGAGGATGTTTCTTACCGTTCCCCGCGGAAGATCTCGGTTTCCATGGACGGGAACTGTCACCAGGCCCGCTTCGTCACGGTAGCGCAGGTACACATGGCTTCCGCGCGTGCGAACAATCCGGTAAGCGGCACTTTAGAGCAGGACGTACCACGGCCTTTCCACTCACCACTGGCAGACGATTCATGATGCGTGAACTTCAACCTCGACGAGTTCCGATTGCGGAACGCGCTGGTCGACAACGATCCCTTCCTGCTCGGCGGCCTCCAGATACCCGAGAATTGCTTCCCGGGTGTATTCCAGCGCCTCGTCTCTCGTGTCGCCAAACGTAGACAGATAGTTCAGCGTAGGCACGTACGTCACCCATACCTCATCGTCCGGGTCCCGCCCGAGGATCACCTGAAACTTGCGGCTCATTCCGGAGATCCTTCCTGTAACGGGCTTTCAGACGAAAGGATACCGTACTGTCTCGTCAGGAAGGTCTGACCGAGGCACCTACCAACACGCGGTTGTCTCCCCTCTCCCAACATTGGGAGAGGGGGACAGGGGGTGAGGGCGGTCAATCAACCGACACCGGATCGATCTTCTGCTTCTCGATGAGCTTGTTCAGCGCTTTCGCGTCCTTCTCCAGAACGTCGTCCAGCTTCTTAAGCTGGTCGTCGACGCGATTCGACAGATCCTCGAAGACGTCGTACTGCTGCTGCGTCGGGGCGCCGTCGGCGGCCCCGATCGAGGCGAGCAAGGCGCCGAGCTTGGCGTTGAGCATGGTCGGGAAGTTCAGAATATCCTGCAGGCTCTCGGCCTTGACCT
>SKKR01000351.1 GCA_007123655.1 Thermomicrobiaceae bacterium | reverse complement strand
TGGTCGATGGCGCTGAATCAGTCCAGGTCGACGCGCGTGAGTTCGCGTTCACGTTCCGGGATATCGGCTACACCGGGCTGATCGACCTCAAAGTAGGTCGCAAGAAACCATTGCCGGTATTTGTTCGTGAAGTGCAGCTTCATCCCGTGCGGCGTGATGTGCTGCACGTTGACTTCTTCGCGCCAAACATGAGCGAGCCGGTTGAGGCAAACGTTCCGGTCCATACCGTTGGCGAACTCGACGACGAAGTGGAAGCAGAACTGACACTTGGCGTCTTCGAGGTAACCGTCAGTGCGCTTCCCGACCGGATTCCGGACGAGGTTCAGGCAGACATTTCCGGACTCAAGGAGATCGGTGATCAGATTATCGCCTCGGAGCTTCCGTTGCCGGAGGGTGTCGAACTGACCAGCAACGAAGATGACCTGATCGTCAAGCTCGATCCGATTCGCGAGGAAGAGGAAGAGCCGGAAGAAGAGGTCGAAGTCGAAGAGGGCGCCGAGCCGGAAGTTGTTGGAGAAGAGGAAGAAGCAGGAGAAGCTGCCGACGACGAAGGTGGCAAATCCGACGAAGAATCCTGATCCTTCGACGCCCGCTCGATCAGAACTGCAAGCACACCCCGGATGGCTCAGTCAGCCTCTCCGGGGTGTTCCGTTATCTCCACCTGAGAAGTTGCGGTCGAAAACAGAGGAACGCTGGAGACCGGATTCAGTCGCGGCGGCAACGATACGCCGGACCTGCGCGCAAGCACAAAGCCGGCAATCCCGACCAGGCCGACCGTCAACGCGCGAAGCCCCCAGCGCCCGCGGTTCGGCTTGCGGTCCATCGAGGACAGGACGTCCGGGGCGACAGACCAGGAAGAAGCATTCCGGATGACGACTCGCCGGACGAACGGGGCGTCCACGTCCACTTCAACTTCGGAAAGGCTCATCCCGCTCGCTCCGTCGCTACTCGGGATGATGTGCGATACCAGCGGGCGGGACTCCGCGCGCCCACGACGCTCCGCCATGCGGATCACGTCTGGCAGGACCTGGGCGAGTGCCCGGGAGAGCGGTGAATCGAGCCATCGCGCCAGGCCGTTCGATTCCGGGCGTGCGGCGGTCAGCGGTGTGTCATCCCGTCGTGCCGGCAGGTAGTCGCTCATGGGCTGGCTCCAATCGGCCATACAGGTTGCAGGCTAGGCGGTCGTCGTGCTGTCTTCGTCTTCGGCGTCATCCGGCGAATCTGGCTCGAATGCCGTCTTCGCCAGCGTCCGTTCCTCGTGCTTCTTCTTGGCGACTTCCTTCCGGCGATACCACTCCGCCTTGGCCGCTTCGACCGCGTCTTCGCCTCCCAGATACTTGTCGATCAATTCGCGGAGTCCGAACACCACGTCGACGCGGACATCGTTCTTGCTGTACTTGTAGACGAGATCTTCGAGCCGTTTGAGGTAATAGTCCTCACCTCCGCCGGCTTTGAACTCCCATTCCGGGCGCACCTGAATGACGATGTTTTCCTCGGGATCGTAGTACTCAAACGTCGTATCGATGTACTGCTTGAGCCTGCACTGCGGGCAAAATGAGTGATGCATGGTGTTGATGAGGATTCCGAGCCGTGCGTCCGGGTCCGTGCCCACGTTTACGAATCGGGCAATGGCAGGCTGCCACTTGCTCTGACACCGCCGGCAGACGACCTCGAACTCCATGAACCGGGTTTCCAGGCTTCGTTTCTGCGCAGTCTTGCTCATGCGGCCGGTTACTCCTTACATCTGTCTACCAACCGGATCGCTGATCCCTGTCAAGCTCGGCGACGGACTCCGCCATGACCGCCGGTCACAGGATTCCGTGTCCGGTTGCAACCGGTATCGAGACCGACTGTTGGGCAGCGATTATAGAACAGATTGCACCGCGACCGGAAGTTGGCGTACAAAATCGGACTGGAATGTCGTGGTTCCCCGGAGCGTTTGGCATTCTGGGAAACACCAGGTATGCGGCCAGGCCGCGGAAGACAGAAGCGAGGGAATACAATGAGATTGCTCGGGATCAGCGGGAGTGTGCGGGAAAAGTCGTTCAACCGGGGGTTACTGCGAGCGGCTGTAGACGTTGCCCCGAACGACGTCACGCTCTCAATCTACGACATCAGCGAGATACCGGTCTACAATGCTGACTTTGATGGCGAGAAACAGCCTGAGGTCGTACGGAATTTCAAGCGCGCTATTTTAGAATCCGATGCGCTTCTGATCGCGACTCCTGAATACAATGCATCATTCAGTGGCGTGCTCAAGAACGCGATTGACTGGGCCTCCAGACCACTGTCTAGCACGCCCCTGATGGATAAACCGGCTGCGTTGATGGGAGCGTCCGGCGGACCCTCCGGAACGATCCGGGCTCAGGCCGCACTGCTGCAGGTGCTCGTGTCCTGCGGTGTCCGGGTGATGCCAAAGCCAGGCGTCGTTGTCCGGCACGCTGGAACCCTCTGCGACGATACCGGACTCCTGACGGACGAGGAGACGCGCGCTCGGATCCGCAAACAGATCGAGGCGCTGGCCGAATTCTCGAGCGGGTTGAACGGCGGATCGCTTTGACTGTAGCCGGGAGGTAGTCGCCACCCTCCCGGACGGGGTGGTGGTCAGGAGAGCGTTTTGTTCTTCAGTGCGCCGAGGTGCTCTCCGTTCGCCCACATCTCACGCGCTCGCTGGAAG
>SKKR01000047.1 GCA_007123655.1 Thermomicrobiaceae bacterium | reverse complement strand
GAACCCCGGAACGTCGCCGTAGCGCTCGATCCCGAGGATGTTGCGCTCAAGGCTGCCGAGCGAGCAGTCACCAAGCCGGTGTTTCCAGACCCGGCGAGACGGCTGCAGCAAGTCCCAGTGTGCAAGTTCGGGGAGTTCTCGATAGCCATGAAGGATGAAGCGGGTCTGGAGTAACGGCCAATCGAACGAGCGCCCGTTAAAGGTGACCAGGACGTTGAAGTTGTCCATGAGATCGATCAGATCCTCCAGCAGGCTCGCTTCTTCGTAGAGTTCCCGAAGAAAATACTGGCGCACACGGAATTGACCCGCCTCGAAGTACCCGGCTCCGACAAGAAAGACGTGTGTGCCAGTGCCGCGATCAAGCCCGGTTGTTTCGGTATCCAGGAAGAGCAACTCGTCCGGTGAACCCTGAACCGATCGCGTGGCTTGTCCGGCAAGTATCTCGTGCAGATGCGACAGGTAACCCTGGAAGTCGCCACCGGTAGGATCGGGCACTGTCCGCTCGATGAGGTAGTGGTGTCCCCGCTGTGTGGAACGCTCGATCCCGGACGCAACTGCGTCGATCGGCACGCCGGCAGGCCGGTACGGTGCGGTATCCCGCGCACCGGCTTCCATCGCCTCCAGTCTGTCACGAATCGAACGCACGCGGATGTCCCCCTGCTCGATGTCCTGACGGTCTGTCCAATTCTACGCATTTTGCTGACACATACCGCAGTACAATCTCCGAAGTTGCAGTCGCACGTTAAAGGACCAGGCAAATGGACATCAGCCGCCCATTTGAGTCATCGCGCCTTCGTTTTCGACTGCTTGAGCCGGACGATCGCGAGTTTGTCTATCGCCAGTTCTCCGACCAGGACATGTGCCGCTACCTCAGCGAACCACCGATGACCCGAGAGCAGGCTCGCGAAACGATCGCGTTCTTTCAGGATCCAGTTGGCAAGCCGTACCTCAGATACGGAGTGTTTCACCGAGAAAGCGGCGAATTTGTCGGAACGTGCGGCTACCACCACTGGGACGAGGAACGACGTCAGGTCGAGCTTGGTTACGACATCTGGAAAACATTCCGGGGAAACGGGTACGCGAGTGAAGCGCTGGCGATGTTGCTCCTGATCTGCTTCCGCTACCTCGATGTCTGCCACGTGTATGTCCTGATTCATCGTGATAACAGTGCGTCGATCAGAACGGCGGCCAGGGCGGGCTTTTCACAATCTGATCCGTGCCGGGCACTTGACGAGCCTTTACAGGTGTGCATGAAATTGACGCGAAGGACGTGGGAGGAACGCGACGTCCTGCATTCTGTGAGGTAATGAGACGGAGTAATCGGAAATGACCTACAGCGTCACGCTGATCCCGGGGGATGGTATCGGAATCGAAGTCTCAGGCGCGGCTCGCCGGGTGCTCGAAGCGACGGGAGTTGAATTTGACTGGGAGATCGTTGAAGCCGGAGTGACCGCGCTGGAGAAGCACGGAGATGTTCTTCCGGCCGCGGTGATTTCATCTATCCGGAAGAATCAGGTGGCGTTGAAGGGGCCGCTCACCACACCGGTCGGCGGCGGGTTTCGCAGCGTCAACGTTGCGCTCCGGCACGAGCTCGAGCTGTTCGCCAATCTGCGACCGTCACGGACGTACAAGGGCGTGCAGAGCAGGTTCGACGATGTCGATCTCGTTGTCGTTCGGGAGAACATGGAAGACCTCTACGCCGGGGTTGAGTTCGAGCAGGGTGCCGCCGACACGGGTGAGATCATCGCAGAGATCAACAAGCGCTCCGAGAAACCGGTTTCCGAGACGGCCGCGTTGAGTATCAAGGCGATCACGCCCGAGAACTCGCGACGGATCGTCAGGTTCGCCTTTGACTACGCCAGGGAGAACGATCGCAAACTTGTGACGTCCGTTCATAAGGCGAACATCATGAAGTACACCGACGGGTTGTTCCTGCAGGTCTCCCAGGATGTTGCGAGTGAATACCCGGACATCGAGTTCAATGACCGGATTGTCGATAACATGTGCATGCAGTTGATGCAGAAGCCGGATCAGTATGACGTGCTCGTGATGCCGAACCTCTACGGGGATATTGTAAGCGACCTGACGTCCGGGATGATCGGTGGGCTCGGAGTGGCCCCGAGCGCGAACATCGGCGAGAAAGGGGCCGTTTTCGAGGCGATTCACGGCAGTGCGCCGACCCATGCCGGAAAGAACGTTGCCAATCCGACCGCAATGATCCTGAGCGGGGTTATGCTGTTGCGCCACCTGCGGGAGTTCGAGGCGGCTCAGGCGATGGATGACGCCGTGGCGAAGGTGATCGCGGACGGCAAGAGCGTTACCTATGACCTGCGAAAGGATCGAGACCAGTCGAAAGCCGCGAAGACGTCGGAGATGGCAGACGCGATCATCGCGGAAATCCAAAAATAGCACACGCTCGTCGCGGTGGCGGTAGTCGAGTGGCGACACCGCCGCAACCTCTGATAGCGGGTCACCCGCGTGGTGACAGGGCGTCCGTGAAGAATCGTCCGACTCGAAGGCAATACGTCTCCCGGTCGTCGAAGTAGACACCACAATGCGGAACACCGTCGGCGATCCAGCGCTCCTTCGGCTCGTTCGCCGCTTCCCAAAGCCGTTCGGATTCAGACCAGGGGATCAGACGGTCTGCGGTCGGCTGGATCAGCAGAATAGGACGCGGG
>SKKR01000464.1 GCA_007123655.1 Thermomicrobiaceae bacterium | reverse complement strand
GATCGCGCGACGTATCCTCGGAAAAGTCCACCGTCTGCTCGTCCTCGTTGATTACCTCAATCGAGAGCCCCAGACTGCGAAGTTCCTTTACCAGTACCTTGAAGGATTCCGGAACCCCGGCTTCGACGATCGGCTCACCTTTCACGATCGCTTCGTACGTCTTGACACGACCCACAACGTCGTCAGACTTCACGGTCAGCATTTCCTGCAAGGTATGGGCCGCACCGTACGCTTCGAGCGCCCAGACCTCCATCTCACCGAACCGCTGGCCGCCGAACTGGGCTTTCCCACCCAGTGGCTGTTGTGTCACCAGCGAGTACGGGCCAGTCGAGCGGGCGTGGATCTTGTCCTCAACCAGGTGAGCCAGTTTCAGCATGTAGATGATGCCCACGGTCACCGGACGGTCAAACTTCTCACCGGTGCGCCCATCATATAGATCCACCTTGCCGTCGAGCGGAAGTTCTGCCTGCTCGAGCAATTCCTGGATCTCATTCTCGGACGCCCCATCGAAGACAGGCGTTGCGATTCGAACCCCGAGTCGGTCTGCTGCCCATCCGAGGTGCGTCTCCAGCACCTGACCGATGTTCATCCGGGACGGAACACCGATCGGGTTCAGAATAATGTCGACCGGCGTACCGTCAGGCAGGTACGGCATGTCTTCTTCCGGAAGGATCCGGGAGATCACACCCTTGTTGCCGTGGCGACCGGCCATCTTGTCGCCTTCGGAGATCTTCCGCTTCTGGGCAATGCTTACGCGAACGAGTTCGTTGACTCCGGCGGGTAGTTCGTGCTCGATCCCGTCATCACGCCGGAACTGCTTGACGTCGATCACCTTACCGTGCACACCGTGTGGCACTCGCAGACTGGTGTCTTTCACCTCGCGGGCTTTCTCGCCGAAGATAGCTCGCAGAAGTCGCTCTTCAGCGGAAAGTTCAGTTTCCCCACGTGGGGTGACTTTCCCTACGAGAATGTCGTTCGGCCGAACTTCAGCACCGATCCGGACGATCCCGTCCTCGTCGAGGTTGGCAAGGCTGTCCTCGCCCACGTTCGGGATGTCCCGAGTAATTTCCTCCGGACCCAGTTTCGTGTCCCGGGCCTCGGTCTCGTACTTCTCAATGTGTACTGAGGTGAACACGTCGTCCTTGACCAGCCGTTCGCTGATCAGGATCGCGTCCTCGAAGTTTCCGCCTTCCCAGGACATGAACGCCACGAGGATGTTCTGGCCGAGCGCAAGCTCGCCATGCTCAGTGCTGGAACTATCGGCGATCACATCACCAGTGTTGACCTGCTGGCCGGCCTCCACCGCGGGGCGCTGGTTGATACAGGTATCCTGATTGGAGCGAATGAACTTCAGGAGCTGATAACGGTCTTCGGTCCCATCCGGTCGCTCAATCAGGATTTGCTGGGATGTCACGGATTTCACCGTCCCGCCGGCCCGAGCCACTAGCACCTGGCCCGAATCACGCGCGGCCTGGAACTCCACACCAGTGCCCACCACAGGCGCTTGCGGTTTCACCAGCGGCACCGCCTGGCGCTGCATATTTGCGCCCATCAACGCCCGGTTGGCATCGTCATGCTCCAGGAACGGGATGAGTGACGCCGCGACGGATACCACTTGCTTCGGTGAGACGTCCATGTAGTCGATTCGTTCAGACGCCTCGATCGAGAACTGGCTTCCCTTCCGGGCGGATACCCGGTCATGAACGAACCCCATATCTTCAGTGAGCTTGGTGTTCGCCTGGGCGATCAGGAAGTCATCTTCACGATCCGCGGAAAGATACTCGATGTCGTCAGTTACGAACGGCTCTATCCGCACCAGAGACACGCCCGCATCAGACAACGTTGATTTCACGTTTTCATCAACCACGGTGCCGGCGGTGGCCAGCACGTCTCCGGTCTCCGGATGCTTCACATCCTGCCGGATGGACCGGCCTACGAGACTCGCCCCGTCCGACTTCAGATCGACGGAATTCAACACCCGCCGGTACGGAGTCTCAATGAAGCCGTACTGGTTGATTCGTCCGTAGCTTGCCAGCGAGCCGATAAGACCGATGTTTGGCCCCTCCGGTGTCTCGATCGGACAGATCCGGCCGTAGTGCGAATAGTGCACATCGCGGACATCGAATCCCGCTCGATCACGGCTCAGCCCGCCGGGGCCGAGCGCGGAGAGCCTGCGCTTGTGGGTGAGTTCAGCCAGCGGGTTCGTCTGATCCATGAACTGTGACAACTGGCTGCCACCGAAAAACTCGCGAACTGACGCCATAACCGGCCGGGTTGTGCTGATCAGACCGTTCGGCGTGACGGTTTCGACATCCTGGATCGTCATTCGCTCACGGATGCCGCGTTCGAGCCGCTGCAGACCCGTCCGCACGTGCATCTGGATCAGTTCGCCGACGGCCCGGATTCGCCGGTTGCCCAGGTGATCGATGTCGTCCTGTCGATCCTTGCCCAGGTTGATCAGGATCATCCGTCGGACGATTTCGATCAGATCCTCGTTGGTCAGCACGCGCGTATCGAGGCCAATGTCCAGCCCGAGACGCTTGTTGAGGCGATAACGCCCGACGCGCGCCAGGTCGTACCGGCGCTTGTCAAAGAAGAGATTGTGCAGAAGCGTCGACGCATTCTCTTTAGTCGGCGGGTCCCCGGGGCGGAGGCGACGATACAGCTCAACCTGCGCGTCCTCCGGAGTTTCGGTGGTATCGCGCTCCAGGGTATTCTCGATGAACTTTATTTCGTGATCATCGACGTCCTCGAACAGCGCTCGAATGTCGTCGTTGCCACCGAGGTTCAACGCACGGAGGAGCACCGTTGCCGGCAGCTTCCGCTTCCGGTCTACCTTAACGGAGAGCACGTTTCTGTTGGAGGTCTCGAACTCGAGCCACGCACCGCGGCTCGGAATCAACTTCGCCCCGCAAAGCCGCCGTCCGGTGGCGTTGTCCTCAGTCAGATCGAAATACGCGCCAGGCGAGCGGACGAGTTGAGAGACGACGACGCGCTCCGCCCCATTTATAAGGAAGGTGCCCTTCGGAGTCATGATCGGAAAATCGCCCAGAAAGACGTCGCTTTCCTTGATCTCACCGGTTTCCCGGACCGTTAGGCGGACCTTGATCCGCAACGGCGCGGCATAGGTCATGTCGCGTTCGCGGCAGAGGTCTTCCGAGATTCGCGGCTCATCGAACCAGTGCTCCAGGAACTCGAGTTGCATCTTGTTGTTGTAGTCTTCGATCGGCGAAATCTCCTGCAAGAGTTCCCGCAGGCCCTCGCCCTTGAACCAATCAAAAGAGTCGATCTGGAGTTGCACCAGGTTGGGCATCTCCAGAACCGTCGGAATGCTCGCGTAGGAACGACGGCCAATCCCCAGGTTGGAGATGACCTGGTCCTTACTGACTCCGGCGACTCCCTGGTCTCGGACAGTTACGGCCATTCACTGCTCCTCAATATGTGTGGAACGGAAGGACAGACACGTTCCGACCCGATCGCGTCTCGCACGCGAATACGGGTCGGCTTCAATCGACATTCACGTTGTTCGGCGCTGGCTGATCGCTGGGGACACGAAAACGCCGGAGAGCAATAAATCCCCCTCCCGACGCAACGGACAGAATCGCTTCCCGCATATGATCCTATGACTGTTCCGCATGCCCGGACGACCACCAATCAGCAAACATGAAGTATAGACGGTGGCGATTCAGTTGTCAACAGGCATGCCAGTAGGACGCGGAACCCAGCAGCAGGATTACCGCACCCTACCTCGTATCGTCGCGCAGTCTACCACGCGAAGCCTGACCGTGCGATTCGCCACGGTTCAAGGCGGTCGTTCGCGGCCTGATCGGTTATAGTTGGCTGCGAACATCGCGGAACCGGCGGGAAGCTTTAGGGATCGACGGCATGGCTGAATCGACACAATCACTGGATCAACCACGTCAGGAATCCCTGATCATCCGGATCGACCGGCGAATCTATCAGTTTGCTCGCCACTGGCTGCTTGCGTTCAACATAGTCGCCTTCACACTGGCGGCGATGCCGTTCATCGTCCCGTTCATCGCGTCCCAGGGCTATACCGGCCTGGCGAACGGGCTTTACACGTCGCTCGGACTCATGTGTCACCAGATGCCCGAGCGGAGTTTCACATTGTTTGGCGAGCAGATGGGACTCTGTCATCGCATGAGCGCGATATACATCGCCTCATTCTTTAGCGGCATCGGGTACGCGCTCGTCCGGAATCGCCTTTCGCCGCTCGGCTTCCGGGGACTGATCCTGCTCTCCACACCGATGGCCATAGACGGCTTCACCCAGCTCTTCGGGCTGCGCGAAAGCGTCTGGGAACTAAGGCTGATCACCGGTACGCTCTTCGCGCTGGGGGCCATGTGGTTCGCGCTACCCAGGCTGGAATCCGGATTCGCGGATATCCGAAATGTACTGGAGACACGGTTCCGCCGCCTGGTCCGCGAAGGCCGAAGTAACTCGCTGTCGTCGGCTCGAAGCGTCAAAGGATCAGGGAGCGAATGACCAGTCCCGTGCTAAACGACCGGCGCGTCCTGCTTGGCGTGAGTGGTGGAATCGCCGCCTACAAGGTGATCGAACTTGTTCGGATGCTTCGGACCCTGGGCGCTCGCGTCGATGTCACCATGACCGGAGCGGCCGAGCAATTCGTCACTGCCACCACGTTTGAGACACTTACACGACAGCCGGTCCGACGGGATGTATTCGAGCAATGGACGGAAACGGACGCCGGCCACGTTTCACTGGCAGAAAACGCGGACATCCTGGTCATCGCGCCGGCAACGGCCAACACGATCGCAAAGATCGCGCACGGTTTCGCCGATGACATGCTGACCGTCAGCGTCCTGGCCTGCCCCGGTCCCGTCCTGATCGCTCCGGCCATGGACCACCACATGTACCTTAATCAGGCCACACAGGCGAACCTGGAGACGCTTCGATCTCGCGGGATTGAGATCCTTGGACCGGAGGAGGGCGAGCTCGCGTCCGGAATCCTTGGCCATGGCAGACTCTCACCACCGGAGCAGATCCTCGGCAAGATCCGCAGTATCCTGGGACGCACCGGACCACTTGCAGGGCGCAAAATCGTCGTGTCTTCCGGCGCCACGAGAGAGCCGATCGACCCCATCCGGTTCATCACCAATCGTTCCAGCGGTCGAATGGGCCATGCCATCGCTCAGGCGTTGATCGATGCCGGAGCGCGGACAACGCTTGTCTCCGCGCCGACCGATCTCGACCCACCGATCGATTCCCATGTGGTGAACGTCGAATCCGCGGGGGATATGCACGAGGCGGTCGCCAGCCACATACGTGACGCGGACGCGCTAATCATGGCCGCGGCAGTTGGCGATTATGCTCCAACCGGCGTGAGCCAGGAGAAGGTCAAGAAGACCGAGCAGGATCTGTCGATCGAACTGACCCGGACGGTGGACATTCTGGCGACAACACAACGACCAGGACTGATCAAGATTGGTTTCGCAGCCGAAACGGCGAATCTGGTGGAATATGCCAGACAGAAGCTCACCAGCAAGGGAGTCGATCTGCTGGTCGCGAACGACGCGCGCCTGGCAATGGCCTCCGACGAGAATCAGGCGACGTTCTTCCGCCCGGGCCGGGAGCCGGAAGAGCTTCCACTGATGTCCAAAGCCGACCTGGCGCGTCGGATTGTGGAAGAGCTCTCGCAGATTCTGCGCGCGGAGCACCCGGAACCAGAGTTTCCTGATGCAACCACCACGTAGTCGAGTACGGCGTCCAGTTTTCGGATCGACGCCTGTCATCCGGGAACTCGTCCTGGACGCAACCGCCGCCGCAACGACGATCTTCCTGCTGCGGCTCGCGACGCTGTTTCTGAGCGATGCCAGCGACGCGACGATACCCCGTGCCATCCAGATCTTGACAGAACCCGCCGTGTGGCTATTCAAGCTGTTGCCACCGCTCGGATCAACCGTCGTTCAGGATGCGACAGTCTCAGACATCCTGATCGTGCCGCTTGTTGCGCTGGGCGGCGTGCTGATTGCCGGTGTACTGACCGGATGGCGAGAAGTTCCGGCTGCGTCACGCCCGCACACGGGTCCGTACGATTAGGCGCGTTCGACCGTGCTAGACTGAATCACGGCAGAAATCATGCGCTGCCCCGTCGTCGGGACCGGTGCATGAGTCGTCCCGCGAAAACGATGACAAGGGCTTGTTGTTCGCAGTCACTCAAACGGGAGTCTGGGGGAGTCACATGACACGGAACGTTGTTCGCGGAATTCTGAATCTTATTCTGGCTGCCGCCGCGGCATGGCTCGCGAACTTCATCGTCGAAAAGATCTTCGGGCCCGAGGACGCCGAATACAGTTAAGCTGCGCGCTCATCGAGTTCCTGCACACCCGAGTCCCGCCGAACTGCCACCGCAACTCAGGAGGTAACCCGTGATTTCACGTTCCGAACTGCAGAAGATTGGACAGTTGCGAGACCCAAACGGTCAGTTGCTAAGTCTCTATCTCCCGCTGTTTCAGGAATCGTCGAATGTCGACTACAACATCGAACTGAAGAACCTGTTGCGTTCGGCCAATCAACGATACGTGGACTCGACCGGCACCTCGCTGCCAGAAGGCTTCGACGCGCTCTTTGAGGATCTTCGCGTCTATGTCAGAGACAATGCAGGCAAGTACGGGCGCGGCATTGCGCTCTTCGCGTCGCCGGAGTACGGAATCCTGCGAACCCTGGCGATGCCTGGATCGGTCGAATCGTCGGCGATCGTCGCGGAAAACCCGAACCTGGCGCCGCTGATCCGTTTGCTCGAAGATAATCAGCCCTACTGCCTCTGTGTTGTTTCTCGAGATCAAGCGCGGCTATTCCTTGGTCACGTGGACGAGATCGAAGAAATCGAGCAGGTGCGCGACGAGGAAGTCCCGGGACAGCACGATCAAGGCGGCTGGTCCCAGGCTAGATTCGAGCGGCACATCGAAGACCACGTCCATCGTCACTTCAAGAACGTGGCAAATCGGTTGTTCGAACTGCTCGATGAGCAGCGTTTCGAAATCCTGATCCTCGGCGGACCGGAAGAAGTCGTCGCCGGGTTCGAGGACGGACTCCACCCGTACGTTCGAGAACGGCTAATCGGGAGCGTCCGCCTGCTTCTGGAGGCGAACGTCAATCAGGCGCGTGAGCAAGCGCTCTCCGTGATCGCCCAGAATGTACGTTCACGAAAACAGGAAGCTATTCAGCGTGTGGTGAGCGAGGCAGGCGCTCGGGACCTCGGCGTCGAAGGGTTGACGGAGACCATGGCCGCGCTCCAGCGTGGGCAGATTCTGAATCTGGTCGTCGACAGTCAGGTGCACTCCAGCGGTATCAACTGCCCTGATTGCGGGGGACTCAGCTTGACACCCGACCAAGATAATACCTGTCCGTACTGCCAGTCTGCCAACGTACAGGATATTGAAAACATCGTGCCCCGATTGATTACCACGGCGTTCGAGCAGGGCGCTTCGGTGTACGTCATCGACGATGAGGAACAGAAAGCGGATGTTTCCCGGATCGGCGGTATCGGCGCATTGCTTCGCTTTCGAGTCGACGAACAGACGGCCTGATGTCCGGAAGGCGTCATGCCATTGCCATCATGAATCCCGCAACCGGACGTCTTCCGGGAGACAAGCTTGCCTGGTTTATCGAGAAGCTCCTGGAACAGACATTTGAGCTCGAGTTCCGGTTCAGTTCCTACCCTGGCGAGGAACGGGAACTGGCGAAAGCGGCGAGCCAGGAAACCGATCTGATAATCGCGATCGGGGGGGACGGTACGGTCGCCAATGTGGCCGCCGGGATTCTCGGGACGAGCACTCACCTCGCGATCATTCCGAACGGTTCGACGAACGTCATCGCTCGTGGTCTGGGCATCCCTGGTGACCCCGTCCGAGCAACTCGTGCCCTGCAGCGAGACATGCTGTCGCGCTCGATCGACGTCGGTATATCGGGAGATCGTGTGATTCTTCATATGGCGGGGAGCGGGCTGGACTCGTTAATGTTTAGAGACGCCCGACCGGCGATGAAACGGCTGTTCGCCTGGCTCGCCTACGTCCCCCCGGCGCTCAAACACCTCGGGATCCGCCCGTGGCGTTTCAGCCTGACGATCGACGGGGAAAAACTGGAGACCGAAGCGCGAATGGTGCTCATTGCAAATGGCTCCTTCATCATCAATCCGCGATTCGAGGTCGGCAAGGACATTCGGATCGATGACGGATATCTCGATCTACTGGTCTTCCGGCCGCCGAACGCGGCGGCCGCGCTGAGTCTCGCAATCTGGGTAATACTCGGGCGCCCGCACCGTTCGCGCTTTGTCTACCAGATGAAGGTGAAATCGCTCAGCGTCGATAGCGTGCCTCCGGCGCCGGTGGAGTTCGACGGCGATTACGTCGGGCTGACACCGTTCGAGGTCGAAGTGGTACCTCAGGCGCTGCACATCATGGTCCCGCGACAGCACGCGAACCGCCGTGTACCGGAACGCCAGTCCGACTACGCGATCGCCGCGCAGTCACGCCGTGACATCCACTGAGCGCGTCAGGTATTTTTGCCGGGGCGTAGTTGTGCGAAATCGGTTGACCGCTGGTTGCGTCCGACTAGGGATACGAATTGGATGCATCCCAGTGGTCGCCGAGCGGCTCGGGCTCTGCACCGTCGACGCTCACCAGAACATACGGGGCATTCCCGGAGACCAGCGACATATGATCACCTTCCAGTGAGACCTCGGTGCCCGGGGCGACAACCTCCTGGAAGGCGACTTCTCCGTCGACGGTTGCTTCAATCCAGACTCGCTCAGTGGTCGTTATCAGAAATGTATGTCCGTCGGCCGGCTCGGACTGGGCGTCATCGTCCTCAGCGCCACTCTCCTGATCGTCGACTCCCTCGTCGCCAGCGAGCTCGAGATCATCGGAATCATCCACATCCTCGACGGCGTCGTCGTCATCGTCTGTCGTGAATGCCTCGCCCCCGCCTTCACGGAGTGTCGTATCGGCATCATCATCTTCGTCGATGACCGCGACGTCCTGATCAGCCTCAGGTGTTTCGATTGCCTGTTCCGTGGGTGTCCCATTCTCCGGCGGCGCGAAATAGGCGCTGTACATCCAGGCGAAGATGACCGCGGACATGACGACCATGAAGGCAATAATCGCGAAGTTCGGCGCCCAATGCGACGGAACCTCGGTCGTCTTGACCGCCGGCACTACCCGGAAACCGCCGCTCCGTTGCCCGTGGCACTGTTCAAACCGAGACAGGGCTTCGACCGGGTCGAGCCCCAGGTACTGCGCGTAGTTGCGTACGATACCGCGCGCGTAGATCAGCGGCGGAAGCTCGTGAAACTCCTCGTTCTCGAGTGCAGAAAGGTGTCGGCGTGGAATTCGGGTCTTCCGCTCGGCGTCCCGAAGGCTGACGCCTTTGTATTCTCGGGCTTGCCGGAGGAGTTGACCGAATCCGGTCAAGTCTCGATTACCCCACCCCATTTGCTCTCCCGCTCTCCCAGTACCCCGGAAAGGCACGGTTCGAAGCCCCCTCGCCGTAACCGAAGCTGTACCAACCCTATCTTACGACCTTTCTCGCCGTTGCGTCGACCCATCGTCGCCGGTTTCAGGTTCGCAACTTTCCCTGATCATCGCGTTAACGTAGGGAGTCGGCGCGGAATGATGCGTGATATCGGCACGCTCCATCCACCAGTCATCAGCTGGTGACCACCAGTTACCATAGGTGCTCTGACACGCCAGGCTGTCCCCTTCGACGTGCTGTCGCTGTTCGAACGCAAACGGATTGCTGCACCAGCCTCCCCGGCCCTTCTTTTCTGGAATGAAGTCGCGACAGTTCCGGCAGGTAGCGTTCGCGCGGACGGACTCGGGTACGTTAAGTGAGATCACCCGCACGATTGATGACTCGTCCGGATCGACGACCGCGAAGTCGTTCCCCCGGTCGTCGCGGCCTGGTTCCGCTACGTCTGTGGCAACCGCCGCATCCTGTCCTTCAGCACGGATTTCATCGGGCTCGAGTTGGAACTGTTCGGTTACCCCGCTCTGCTGGACCGGCCCGGAAGGACGGTCCGTCGAGGGTTCGTCTCGTGACGATGCCCCCTGAACCACGCCAAACGGCCCGTGCGGCTCTGCGCCGTTTGCAGAAGCTGGTTCTCCGGCGTTCAACCGTTCGAAGGAGGGCGGAGCCATGGTCTCGATTGCGGACTCGCCCGGTGCACGCTCACCATCCCTGGAATCCCGGCGACGGGCGGTTTGCCGAAGTCCGCGCGTACTGAAGGTCTCCTGCTGGACCTCGTCTGACGTGTTTGTATCG
>SKKR01000545.1 GCA_007123655.1 Thermomicrobiaceae bacterium | reverse complement strand
AGTCGGACTGGGTGCGCACGTTCACGCTGGCTCTGTATGAGAATTCCCGCGAGACGGCTACGGCGGTCGCCGAAGCCATCGACGCGCTCCTGCCGGAGTCGAATACACGAGGCGTCCGGGTGCTCGATCTCGGGGGAGGGCACGGCGGCTACAGTCTCGCCCTCGCCGAACGACGGTCGGACGTTCGCGCCACGGTCTTCGATTTGCCCGCCGTGGTCGAAGTCACGTCGGAAATCGTGACGAACAGCGGGCTGGGGGACCGGGTGTCTGTTGTCGCCGCTGATTTCCACCGCGATCCTATCGAACAAAATTACGACATGATTCTCCTGTTCGGGGTCCTCCACGGAGAGACACCGGAGAATGCGCAACGACTGCTAACGACGATCCGGAATGCGCTATCGAGTAGCGGGCGGCTCGTGATCCGAAGTCGCGGACACGCGCGCACCGAGCCGGCGCCCGGTGAACGGGAGATCTTCGATCTGCACATGCTGCTGTCGACCGAAGGCGGGTCCTTTCAGCGGCCGTCCGATACAACATCCATGGTGGAGCAGAACGGGTTCAGGCTCGTCGGAGAATACGAAATCCCCTCCCCGCAGCACGGGTCACTGCTGGTCTTTCAGCCCATGTCATGATCGCCGACGTTGCTTCGATTGCGCTCCGGTTGTCCCTGTCTGGGTCCCCCGGCCACCAGGAGCAGGGTGAAGAGGAGCTGGACCACTGCCTCTCGGTTGAGTCGGTCTTGCGCTTCGAAGGCTCGTACGAGTCGCTCGTTGAACTGGCGCTGATGCCAGTAAAGGTCTTCCGCGTAGAGTCTGCCGCTGAAACGTGAGAGAAAGCGTTTGATGCGTTTCGTCACCCCGTCCGACGGTGACTGCGGGCCGGGTCGGGGATCCGCGGCCTCCGGAAGGTCCCTGATGGCCTCGATCGCGTCGATCAGCGTCTGCGGGCGTGCGACAGGGCCGCCGGCCCGACTGTGTTCGATCCCCATGCGCGCGGCGATCTCGATCGCTTCGCCCCCGCTGCGTGTGTACCAGCCGTGATCGTCGGCCGCGGTGAGCTCGCCGCGCAGTCGTTCGATCTCTGCCGGAACAAACTCACCCCACCAGTCGTCGGGAGACATGTGGCGGGAGGCAAATCGTAGACGATTCCGCGACCAATGCGCGTAGTACTCGGCCCCACGGGTCTCGCCTGCGCCTTCATGATGTACGCCGGAAAGTTCGGGATGCACGATGACATTCCATCCCGCTGCACGAGCCCGCCAGCAGAAGTCGACATCCTCCCAGTAAGCCGGGAAGAAAGCCTCGTCGAAACCGTCGATACCGCGCCAGGTCTCCCTGCGGATCGAGATCGCCGCCCCGGTGACGTAGTCAGCCTCTGCGGGACCAGCGGATTCCGGGGACGGCCCACCCCGCTCACCGACGTGGGACGTCGTGAGTCCCGGCCAGTGGACAATCCCACCAGCGTGCTGGATCAGCCCGCTGTCCGGAAACCTGAGAACCGCCCCGGCGATTCCCAGCTGCGGGCTCGCATCGAATACGCTGAGCAGATTGGCGCCGAAGTCAGGATCGACTTCAACGTCGGGATTCAGCACAAGCACGAGATCGGCATCGCTGCTCTGAATGCCGAGGTTGGCGCCACCGGAGTAGCCCAGATTCGTGTGAGAGGCGACCAGCTCGGCCTGAGGCCAGGCGGCAAGCTCTTTGAGCGACTCGTCCTCGGACGCATTGTCGACGACGATGATCCGGTCCGGCGCAGTGCGCGTGTTTGTCAATGCCTTGAGGCACGCGTCAAGGAACAGCGCCCCATTATAGTTGACAATGATCGCGTCCCATCCCGCGGACATCAGGCTTACCGTCCCACCATTTCCCGTTCGGAATCACGTATCTCGCGTGCTAAACTGCGACCGTGAGGTAGTGTACACGCCGCGCAATGCATCGCCGCATCTGGGACATCGTTCAATTGTCAGACATCAGCCGCGCAACATCCAGAGCCATGACAGTCAGGACGAATTAATGGCAATTGCCACCCAACCCGAAACGCACGACCCTGCGGCTGCAGACCAGGCAGAGCTTCCGGAGTCGCGTACCCCGCACATCTCCGTGGTTGTGCCGATTCTCAACGAAGCGGAATCGATCCCGGTTCTCCACGAAGAACTTACCGATGTGCTGAAGGCCGTCGGCAAACCGTACGAGATTATCTTCGTCGACGACGGCAGTACCGATGCGACTCCGACCGTTCTCCGGAACCTCCACGAGCGCGATCCGAATGTGCAGGTGATGCAGTTCCGCCGCAACTTCGGCAAGTCAGCCGCGCTCAGCGCCGGGTTCGAAATCGCCGGCGGCAAGATCGTGATCACCATGGACGGCGATCTCCAGGATGTACCATCAGAAATCCCGAAGCTCCTGCAGCACCTTGATGAAGATGTCGATCTCGTCAGTGGCTGGAAGCATCCCCGGAACGATCCCGTCAGCAAACGGATCCCGTCCGGTCTCTTCAACGCGGTCGTCCGCACCCTGACGGGGATCACGATCCACGACTTCAATTGCGGGTTCAAGGCGTACCGGGCGGAGGTGACGCGAGAGATCCCGCTCTACGGAGAACTCCACCGCTACATCCCGGTTCTGGCGCATAACCGGGGGTTTCGTGTTGCCGAAACGAAGGTGCGTCACCGCTCCCGGCGCT
>SKKR01000121.1 GCA_007123655.1 Thermomicrobiaceae bacterium | reverse complement strand
TGAGTCTTCTTTCCGGCGGCGGGCGTACGCTCCGGAACATCCTGGACTGTATCGAGAGGGGTGACCTGTCCGCCCGGGTGACACGGGTGGTCAGCACCCGGAAGCGAGTGGCAGGCAACAGCGTCGCCACTGACGCCGGCGTGCCGCTGACGATCCTGCCGCGACGCTCGTTCGAAACGAGTGATGCATTCAGTGACGGCGTCCTCGAGGTTCTCGATGCGGAGGCTCCGGATCTGGTTGTCTGCGCGGGGTTTCTCAGCAAGCTCGAGGTCCCGGCGCGCTACATGGGCCGGATCACCAACGTTCACCCGTCACTGCTTCCGCTCTTCGGGGGTAAAGGCTACTATGGCGACCGGGTACACCGGGCTGTTCTTCAGTCCGGGATGCGGGTGTCGGGCTGCACGGTACACTTCATCGATAACGCATATGATGCCGGTCCGATCATCGCGCAGCGTTGTGTTCCGGTGTATCCGGACGACTCGCCCGACTCACTCGGCGCCCGGGTGTTCAAGTCCGAGTGTGAGCTCTATCCTCTTGCAATCCGGGAGGTCCTGGCGGGCAGGGTCTGGCTGGACGGAGATCGCGTCAATGTTGCCCCGGATTCGGCGATTGTTTTGCCGGATGCGTGATACACTCGCCACGCTCCGCGCGTCCGGGCATTTCGTCACTGGCGACTAGCGAACTGCAGGAGACAGGTGAGCGAGCAGCGACTACGAGTTGGCGTCATCGGGACCGGATATGGAGCAGACGTTCATATCCCGGGGTTGAAGCGCATCCCGCAAGTCGACGTGGTTGCGGTTTGCGCGGCGCACAAGGAACACGCCATTCGTGCGGCTCACCGCTACAGCGTCGAAGAACACTACCAGGACTATCGTGAGATGCTGAATCGCTCCCGGCTGGACGCGATAACCATTGCCGTCCCGCCGGGGCTGCAGCATCCCGTTTCCATCGCCTGCGCCGAGCACCAGCTGCACATGCTTTGTGAAAAGCCGATGGGGGCCAGCGCCGCGGAGGCGAGAGACATGAACCGGATTGTCGAGGAAGCCGGGCTATTCCACGCGGTGAACTATCAGTCCCGATACCTCCCGTCCCACGGCAGGTTCAAGGAGTTGATCGACAACGATTTCATCGGTGAACTGGAGTCAGTTACCGTCACAGGTTATCGAATGCCGTGGAAGCTGCGGCGGGCGCAGGAACGAGACTACGTTGATGACGGTGAGCGCTCCGCCGGCCTCCTGAATGCCGTTGGATCCGAGTATGTCGATCTCCTGCGATGGTGTTTCGGGGAGTTCTCCGCGGTAAGCGGGACGGTGACACTGCCGCCGCTGAAGCGCGAGAAAAGAGCGGGTCGCGAAAGCAGTTTTTCACTGCTCGTCCGCTTTGCATCCGGAGCATCGGCCACAATTCACGTTGTTGGCGCGTCGTCGGTAACGCTGGGTGACGAAATCGTCGCCTGTGGGCAGGATGGGATGCTGGTGCTTCAGTCGGACGGGCAGGTGTTCGGTACCCGACGGGACGAGCATCGCGTGGAGCCAATCAGTGTCGACAGTTACTCGGACCAGGATCTCACTGCGGTGCCCAACCCGCGAATGCTCCCGTTCATGGTACTCGCGAACGACTGGGTTCAGCGTATACTGGGCCCGGACAACCCTGACAGACTGCCCAGTTTCTACGACGGGATGAAGGTCCAGGAAGTGTTGCACGGCGTGCAACGCAGTGAGCGCTTGAGTCGGTGGATCGACCTGAGTGAGAAAAAGTGGCCGGTGCAACGATAAGCCCGCGAGGCGAGGGAGTGAGAAGTCATGGACTATCGAGTGGAGCTGGATACGCCGTGTCTGGTGGTCAATGAGTCGGTACTGAAGGCCAACATCGCCGAGATGGCCGAATTCGCAAGGGACCGCAACATCGCGCTCAGGCCGCACCAGAAGACGCACAAGACGCTCGAGATTGCCCAGTTGCAACTGGACGCGGGCGCGAGCGGTGTGACGTGCGCGAAGATCGGAGAGGCGGAAGCCCTGGTCCATGCGGGAATCGCGGCGGATGTCTTGCTCGCCTATCAAGTCGTTGGCCCCCGGAAGATCTCCAGATTGCTTGAACTTATGGACCAGGCGCAGATGAGCGTCGCCGTCGACAGCGTTCAGGTTGCCGAACCGCTGTCCCAGGCCTGTGTTGGCGCCGGAAAGACGCTGGATGTCGTGATCGAGATCAACACCGGACTCAACCGGGCAGGTGTTCTGCCAGGCGAGGACGCGTTGAACCTGGCCCGGGAGATTGTCGCGATGCCTGGGATCAACCTCAAAGGCATCATGACGCACGAGGGCCACGTGGCAAAGGCCCGGGACAAGGGAACGCTGGCCGAGATTGCCAGCGACGCCGGTCACGCAATGGTGGAGACTGCCCGGCTTCTCCGGGACAACGGCATCGCGGCAGACGTTGTCAGCGTCGGCTCCACGCCGGCCGCGTTCGAGTCGACCCGTATCGACGGTGTCAACGAGATGCGTCCCGGAACGTATGTCTTCTACGACGCCGCGTCATTCCGATTCGAACGGATCGGTCCCGAACGGTGTGCACTCCGGATCCTGACGACAGTAATCTCACGGCCGTCCGCCGATCGCGCGGTCGTCGATGCGGGGACCAAAACGTTGACGATGGACCCGGCACCACCGGATCGAACGGGACACGGGT
>SKKR01000367.1 GCA_007123655.1 Thermomicrobiaceae bacterium | reverse complement strand
GTCCTGGCGGGCCTGGGTCCGGGTAAGCACGGCGTTCCATACCTCTTCGGGATGATCTGCCAGCAGGACAACCAGGTCATCCTGTCCGGCCCTGGTCATTACTTCCTCGGTCGCGTCGAGCTCGTTCAACCTGATCGCAACGCGATCCTCTGGTAGCCCCTTGGCAATGACCGTTTTGTAGAGCATGTCGGCGACGTCGCCCGGCTGGCGGCCCCTCGGGTGATCGTCCTCCCGGATGATAATCTCGTCGAACGCCTGTGCAGCGAGTTCGCCAAACCGACGAATATCCTCATCTCGCCGGTCCCCGGGTATCGAGATCATCGCGATCGTTCTGGACGGCGTAAGCCGGCGCACGAACTCCGTGAGCTCCTGCATACCCGCTACGTTGTGGCAGTAATCAACGATGACCCGGTTACCTCCCGCTTCCATCAGGTTCAGCCGGCCAGGCGACTGGAAGAATGACGTCGAGAACGAGCGGAGCCCGGTGCGGATCGTCTGCAGGGGAACGTTTGCTCCATACGCGGCGGCGGTGGCCGCAAGCGCGTTCTTGACGTTGACCCGGGCGCGTCCCTCGAATGTTGCCGGGATATCGGTCACGTTCAGAATCGTCGTTTCCCGTCGACCCTCGGCAAGGCAAATGGTCTCAACATCGTCACGATGGCGAAGGAAGACGGCTACGCCCCTGGAGCGCAGGTGGCTGCGAACGGTCTCGTTGTCCTCGTGCATTGTGAAGAAGATCGTGCTCCCTCGCGCCCGGCGCTCCATGCGCAGGCACCATTCGTCGTCCGCGTTCAGGACGGAGTAGCCATCGTTCCAGGTTGCCGCGGGCACCACCGCCTTGACTTCGGCAAGCTCCTCGATTGTGTTGATGCCGCCGACACCGAGATGATCACCACTGACGTTGGTCACAACCGACACATCACATCGGTCGAACCCGAGTCCGGCCCGGACGATCCCGCCACGGGCGGTCTCCAGCACCGCGTGTTCGACGGTCGGGTTTTGCAGCACCATTTGAGCGCTCTGCGGGCCGCTCATGTCTCCGCGGAGAATCTGCGTTCCGTCGATGTAAATGCCGTCAGTCGTGGTCAGGCCCACCCGCTTCCCGGCCATCTTGAGAATGTGGGCAACCATTCGGCTGGTTGTCGTTTTCCCGTTCGTTCCGGTTACGGCGATGATCGGAATCCTTGATGGCGTTCCACCAGGGAACAGGGTGTCCAGCACCGGCCGGGCAACGTCCTGGGGCTCCCCTTCGGTCGGGTTGGTGTGCATCCGGAAGCCCGGCCCCGCATTCACTTCGCAGATCGCCCCGTTCTGGTCCTTCAGCGGTCGTCCGATGTCCTCGACGATGATGTCAATCCCGGCCACATCAAGGCCGATGATCACCGCGGCTTGTTCCGCGATCTCGATGTTGTCAGGGTGAATGTCGTTGGTCCGATCACGAGAGATGCCGCCGGTCGACATGTTGCCCGTCAACTGGAGCTGTACGAATTCACCCGCCCCAGGCACGGTCTGCAGCGTCTGCCCGTTGCGCTCGAGCAGGTTCATCAATGCCTGGTTGACCGGGATTCGTGTCAGCACTTTCTCATGGCCGATCCCGCGGCGAGGATCTTCGTTGGTAATGTCGATCAGCTCTTGAATCGTGTGTTGTCCATCGCCGATGACGTGGGCAGGTACTCGCTCGGCACAGGCGATCATCTTGCCGCCCACTACGAGAATCCGGTAGTCCCGGCCGGTAATGTACGACTCCACCATGACCTGGCCGTTTCGGCTCTCGTCCTGCGCGTACCTGAAGTGACGCGCGACGTCCTCGTCGTTCTTCAGGTTGATCTGAACGCCGCGACCGTGGTTTCCATCCATCGGTTTCATGACAATCGGGTATCCGATCCGGTTGGCAACGGTGATCGCTTCCTCGAATGTCTGCACCGGAGCGCCCCTGGGAACCGGAATACCCACTCCCTGTAGCAACTGGTTGGTCAGGCGCTTGTTGCCGGCAACGTCGACGGCAATGTCACTCGTCTCTGACGTGACCGTCGCCCAGACCCGCTTCTGGTACACGCCGTACCCCATCTGTACGAGGGAGCGACTCGGATCCAGCCTGATTACGGGGATGCTCCGACGTTCCGCCTCGTCGACGAGCGCCTTGGTGCTGGGCCCGTAGGCAAGGCGTTCGGCCAGTTTGATTAACTCCTCGAGTTCTTCTGCAAACGAGAACTCGGAGTCTTCCTTGTACACGAGCCAGTTGAGCAGGCGAACCGCGAGTTTACCGGCTTCAAGACCAAGATCCGGCTGAATGTACTGATAAACGACGTTGTACACGCCGTGCTCGCCTGTCGAGCGTGTCAAACCCCGACCAACTTCCGACCCGGCGATCGTCTGTAGTTCCAGCGCGATGTGCTCGGCGATGTGGCCCATCCAGGTGCCTTCTTCGATACGTTCGAGGAAGCCGCCCGGACGACCTACGGAGCAGTGATGATCTCTTAGCGAAGGAACGAGGCTCGTCAGCTCTTCATAGAAGCCATTCACGGTATTTGAGGGTCGATCTTCCAGCTCTTCCAGATCGACTTTGAGCCGGATTACTGGAACACGTGCCCAGACATTCGGGCCGCGCAGGATCTGGGATTCCAGGATCTTCATTGGCATGTCGGGCACTCCTGTCGTTCGGGTACAGTGATACCAATTGTCGACCATCAGCTCCGGCTGATCGTCAGGCCCTCGCGTCGTGTCTCACCGGTTATGTGTGCATGCTAGTCTTGGGGAACGACGTTCCGTTCGTCAAGGCTGTACCGCCCGCCTTCCCCGATGAAGTGGATCACCGCGTTGGAGATCGTGGGGGGAGCTGCGGGCTGAACGTGCTCAATATCCGTCTGCATCTCAGATCCGTCAACGATAAGCACCGAACCGCGGCCAATGACCTCGATAAAGCGGTCGGGGCTGATCAGCGCCGCCGTGTCTTCATCAATACCGATCCCGAGTAGACCCGGATTGTACCCGACCATGGCAACGAGCCGGCTTACCCTGTCCCGTTCGGCAAAGTGCTGGTCGATGATCACCGAGTCGATCAGTCCGAGTCCACGCGAGAATCGGGCCATCGAGCTGCGCGGGCTCGTGCCGCTGCGGCCTCCAGCCACCATGACTGAACTCATGACGGACGCACCAGCGCTGGTACCCGCGACGGGCACGCCGGCCCGGTTCAGCTCGGAGATGGCGTCACCGACCGGCGTGCCGCCGATCATCCGGGCGAGCCGAACCTGGCTTCCGCCGGTCAAGAAGATCCCGGTGCTTTCGCGCAATGTCTTGACGATGCCCTCGTCCCGGGCATCGGAGCGTTCAGATATCCGGAGCACTTCGACCTGGGCCGCGCCGATATCGTGAAGCACGCGCCGGTACTGTTCTCCGGCATTACGAATTCTCGAGGCAGAGGGAATAACGGAGATTCTGGCTGTTCCGTTGCCACACAACATCGCAAAGCGGCGCAAGATAATACTGTCGCTGGTACGGTCCTCCGCGCCACCGATCGCCATCAAAGGACCGAACGATTGCTTCTTCACCATAGCACCGGTAAAACGACCGCGTTCATCAAATCCGAGCCAACAATCCTCACCGTATCCCCATTATACCGCGGGAGTCCCGAAACCCTCACATGACTATGGCACTATGTTCACGCGCGCCACGCCGTAGAAGCTCGTCGATGACATCCTGATAGTCCTCAACACACATAACGAGTACAAGCTCGCCGGGATGTGCCGAATCGATCGCCGAAAATGTCGCTTCGTACTCCCCCGGGAACGAGCCGACCAGACAGTCATTGGCGTCGACCCGGGAAAGACCTGCAACGATAAGGTCAATCGTCTGATCCGGATCGCGCCCGCGCAGATACTTCTCGTTCAGTTTGATGAAGACGCGATCGGCGTTTTCGCCGGCGATCCGGCCAAGTGCGGTGAAGACGGTGTCCTCACGGTCTCCAGCGGTTCCAACGATGATTGATGTCCGGCTTGCGTCCGGACAGACAAACCGACCGAACTCAGTCAGATATGTCAGCCCGCTCTCGTTGTGCGCGAAATCGACGACTACCGTAATATCTCGTAGATGAAATACGTTGAGTCGACCTGCATTGTGCTGGCGATCCGGCAGGAATGTGCGGAGACCCTCGATGATCGAATCCTGATCGATTCCGAAGCCCATCGCCGCCGCACAGGCGCACAGTGCGTTTTCGACCATGTGGCGGGCGATGCCGCGGTAGGTGATCGGAATCTCGTTAACCGGGACGAGCGGGGTCGAAGCGTCGCTCTCGAGTCGGGTTATGACCCCGTGCTCCAGAACGATCGCGGTGTTGCCTGCGTTCATGTGCTTCAGGATCTCGTAGTTCGCCGGGTTCTGCGAGGTCAGAATGATTCGTGCCCGGATGTCCGGCATCTGGGCGAGCACGAGCGGATCATCGGCATTGAGGACCGCGACACCTTCCGGCTTCGTCGCTCTCACCGTCGCTCCTTTTACCCGCGCGAGGGTCTCGAGCCGAGTGACACCGTGGAGTCCGAGGTGGTCCGCACTGACGTTGAGGAAGACGCCGACGTCATTCGACTCATATCCGAGTCCGCGGAGGAGAATGCCACCACGAGCTGTCTCCAGAATCCCACAATCCACGTCCGGGTCCGTGAGGACGCGGCGAGCGCCGCTGTGCCCGGAGTAGTCTCCCGAAATCACCTGGGTCCCGTTGATATAGACGCCGCTCGAGCTTGACCATCCCGGTCGATGTCCGGCACATGACATAATGTGAGCCAACAGGCGAGTGGTGGTCGTCTTCCCATTAGTGCCGGTTACCGCAATCGCGGGAATACGTCGTTCGGTGTCGCGCAGCCAGGTCGGTTGTTCTGGCAGGTCCGGATCATGCTCCGATTCAATGGCGTCAGCGAGACATCTGCGAATGTCTTCGGGGCTGATTTCCCCGGAAAGCAGGAAAAAGGCGGCCCGGGCGATCCCTCGGCCGATGCTGCGATGCTGCCATGGATAGCACACCGCGATATGCCCTTCCCGGTCGAGCGTCTCCGAGAATGGTGACTGTGGCTCGACATCACACATGGCGTGCAGCTGCGGAATGACCTGAAGCAGGGCCTCGACCGGTGCCGTGCCAACGTCGACGCCGAGCGTTTGTGCGACGGTATCCCTGACATCGGCCGGGAGCGTTTCCCCGGGTGTCAGGCACACCTCGAGTTTGATCAGTGGAATCGGAGCGAACATGTTCGGGCCGTCAAGGTCGCGAATCTCAACGAGTTCCATAATACTCCTCGATTCTCGAGACCTTCACGAGTGGCTTCGAGCTAGGATGAATCCTGTTCTTCACCTGCCAGATCCGCGACGAGTTCACCCTCTTCGTCAGTGACGGGAGCTGAGACGTGGTCGGGTGCCTTTTCGGCGACGATCGGCATGAACCCGGCGGTAAGCGACTGCTCTACGATATCACGTCGAACGAGCGTTTCGGCCTGTTCGAGGTTGTGACGAACCGGGTGGTCTGGCGTGACCTGTACAAGCATGTCTCGCACCTGTCGCATCAGGTCAATCGTCTTGTTGAACGAGAGGACCAGGTCACCTTCGCTGAGTTCGATCTGCTCGAGCACGCGGACCATCGTCGCCCCGTGGCACCAGGCGCGCATCGCGCCGTAGAAACCTTCACTGTGTCCCGTGGAGATGAACAGCCCGTTCCGGCGTTCAGTTCCCAGGACCTCTCGTTCCAGTTCGTCGAGACGGCGTCTCAGAAGCACGAGCCGTTTGGGCAGGTTGAAGGTGTTGGTGAACCGGAAGTCGCGGTCATACGCGTACCAGGAAAACACCTCCGCGAGATCGGCCGGTGACAGTTTGTCCAGCATACCCCGATCGAGCATCTCGCAGATCACCAGACCGTTGGGATCGAACACGTTCGCAAGCGAATCGGCCTTGGAGGTGGGTTGACCGCGATGGAGGTAGTCGAACCGGTGCAGGACGTCGTGAATCCCGCGAATGAGGTTGGCAATCCGCTCTTCCTCTTCCTGTCGCTCTCGCTCGAGACGGTTCCGTAGCCTGGACTGATCCCGCTGCAACTGTGACAACTTCTTGAGATTTCGCTGGTGCTCTTTCCGACGATCGCAGGTGTGACACGGATGGCCGTATCGCAGGTCCGCCAGTTCGTCCAGGCTGCGGCGAACGTCTTCAAGGTCGCGCTCCAGCCTGGCTCGCTCATCCGCGTACCTGGCCTCGAGCTTCTTGCGGTGTTCCCGGATCTGATTCTGAAGATCGGGCAGATCCAGTGCGTTTAGATCACGCCAGATTCGCTCTTGTTCCGCCTGGCTTATGACCTGATCGAGATCAGCCACTGGACCATCGAGATCCATAAGCGCATCAGGGAGCGCGACCTGGGACCCGGGGGCCGGCATGTAATCGATCTGCCGGTACTCGGCGATCAGGTGCACACCGTCTCTAGTGAGAAACAGACCGACGCCACCCTGTGAGCCGCGTCCAAGGTATATCGCCCAGCCGTGCTCACGCGTATGTGCCGGATGTCCCGGAGATAACGTCTTGAAAATACGGCGGAGCGCCTGGCGACCCGGTTCTTTCCAGGGACGTTCATCAGTGTCGAAGTTGACGTTCTGTAGTTCCCTGACGACGCGTCGTTCCCGGTTTTTCAGGGTGGTGAGTGATGAGTTGAGGCCCCGATACTCTCTGAGCAACTCATCACCGTTGTCGTACCCGATGAGGCAGCCACGAGGTACCTCGTCCTCCAGCCGTTTGGAGGCCATAATCTCGTCCTCGAGATCGCGCATCCGCCGGGCGCTCTGAAACTGTGCCAGGCTCTGCTGGAGCATTTGGCGGACATGGTCACCGTGCGGCGGATCCCACAGATTGAGGACCGTGTTGTAGCGGATCGCGAACGCGCTTCGAACCGGGAGCAGATCACCCGTCGCGATCTCGAGTGCTGACCCGAAGTTCATCCAGGGCGTGTAGGGGATGACCACGTTTCCCTTTTCGTCCATGCCACGGCGACCGGCGCGGCCGGCCATCTGCTGGAACTCATTGGGAATCAACGGACGACGACGCTGACCGTCCCACTTGCTCATACGCCCAATCACAACGGTACGCGCGGGCATATTGACGCCAAGCGCGAGCGTATCGGTCGCGAAGACTACCTGCATCAGTCCCCGTGAGAACAGCGCCTCCACGAACTGCTTCAGAATGGGTAGCAGTCCCGCGTGGTGGAACCCGATCCCCTGCCGTGCTAGAGACGTGATGATCTGTACCTGATCGAGATCACGATCCTCGACCCGCATGCTTTCCAGGTAAGTATGGATAATCTGATCGATCTCGTTGGCCGAATCCTCGTTCGTTATCAGGTTTGGACCGACCAGCGCCATGCGCTGGGCGAAATCCTGACAATCACGGCGGCTGAACAGGAAGTAGATCGCCGGCAGGAGTTCCTGGTTCCGCAGCGATTGCACGATCTCCCAGGGTTGCGGCTCTTCCTGTTCAAAGCGCATGCGCTGATCCCGGCTCATTCCGCCCCTGGAGAACGATTTCTGCACTTCCCCACCAGTGCTGTCGAAGTCGGCCACTTTGTTACCGTCGTGGTCGATCACCAGACGGAGTTTGCGTTTGTAGTAGTAATACAGCGCCAGTGGCACCGATCGTTCGAAATGGGAGATCAGCTCGATCGGACGGTGGGTCCGCCCGATCCAGTCGGCAATCTCCTGCGCGTTCGAGACGGTAGCCGAAAGACAGATCAGCTGGATGTGCTCGGGGCAGAGGATGATCGCTTCTTCCCAGGTGGTGCCACGGTCTGGATCGGCGATGTAGTGCACCTCGTCGAAAATGATGCAATCGACGTCATCCAGTTCCCATGGTGACTGGATAAGCATGTTCCGGATGACTTCCGTCGTCATCACAACGATGGGTGCGTCCGGGTTTTCGCTGATATCACCGGTGAGGAGTCCGACGTTTTCGCCGTAGACCCGTCTGAGGTCACGGAACTTCTGGTTCGAAAGCGCCTTGATCGGAGTCGTGTACATGACCTTTCCACCTCGTCGAAAGGAGTCGTACACGCCGAACTCGGCGACAACGGTTTTTCCGGTTCCGGTCGGCGCCGCAACCATGACAGAGTCGCCGTGAAGAAAGGTCTCAATCGCCTGTCGCTGGAATGTGTCGAGGCCGAATGGATAGAGGACCGAGAACTGATCTATCGCCTCGTTCAGCTGTTGGTGTGTCAATGTCAAAGGCTGAATCTCCCGGCGGGACAATGCGCGGACGGTACGTACAGATCAAAGCGAACGGTGTATCCCCGAAATTATAGCACCCGGCGGGTGTAGAGCCTTCTGGCGGCGACACGTGGAACGACCGCCCTGTGCTAGGATACGGGGCCGAGTTGCGGGCCAAATCGCACAGGTTGGCGGTTCATGCACATCGGGATGCTGGCTCACTTACTTTCCTTTGATGAAGGCTACCGTCAGGCGGGCGTCAGCCGTTACATTGAGTACCTCCTGAGCTATCTCCCTGCCGAACTGGGCATGGAAGACCGGATCACGGTGTTTGCGGGCGCCAGGGCCCGGGATCGTGAACGCCGCTCGGCAATGCCCTCATCAATCCGCTGGCGATGGACTCAATGGCCGACCGGAAGGGTGCCAGTTCGCATTCTCTGGGAGCAGCTCGCGGCACCAGTGTACTGCCGGAGCGGGCAGGTTGATGTGGTGCACGGTCCGGTCAACGTGGTGCCACTTGCGGGACGGGTACCCGGCATCGCGACGATTCACGATCTGGCATTTCTCGCCTATCCGGAGCAATACCCCTCGATTCAGCGTCGCTACCTGAAGACGATGACGCGCCTTTCAGCCCGACATGCTCGTCGGGTCATCACTGTGTCCGAGTTCACGAGGCAGGATGTCATTTCGCGGCTGGATGTCCCCGACGATCGGGTCACCGCTGTGCCAAACGGGGTCGACCCTTCGTTCTTCCCGCGAACCGCGACAGTCGAACTTGAGAGATTTCGACGGGAATACCGGCTTCCCGACCAGTTCCTGCTCTTCGTCGGTACGCTGCAACCGAGAAAGAATCTGATCGGTCTTCTTCGAGCGTTTGCCACGATCCCCAAGCCAGCCCGCGTGCCGCTGTATGTGGTTGGCGCGCCGGGCTGGATGTATCACGATATCTACGCTGAGGTGAGCCAGCTCGGGATTGCGAACGAGGTGCACTTCCCCGGATACGCGGCGTCGGGGACATTGCCGCTTTGGTATAGTGCGTCGACGGCGTTCGTCTATCCTTCATTCTACGAGGGATTCGGGCTGCCGGTGCTGGAATCGATGGCCTGCGGGACGCCGGTGGTGGCTTCAAACCGAACGTCACTTCCGGAAGTGGTGGGGGACGCGGGGTTGCTAGTCGATCCGGATGACACGGAAGAGATCGCGGGAGCGCTGGAGACGATTCTCAACGATGAAAACCAGCGCAGGGAATTGGCTGCCCGCGCGCTGAAGCGTGCGGCAAGGTTCACCTGGAACCGGACAGCCAGGGAAACGGTTGCGGTGTACCGACAGGTTGTGAACGAGGGCTGACCCTGCTCGTTCTGGTGAATTGGGGAGGAGTGATGGGTGTCCAAGCGTGTGCCGACGTCCGGTAAGCGCGTCCGGGAGGTCGGCGAGTTCAAGTTGATCGATATCGTCACGGCCGTTGTTGCCGGGACGCAGCCGGGGCGCCTCTCGCTCGGAATCGGGGACGACGCGGCGGTTTGGCGGCCGAGCCCCGGACGTCACATCGTCATGTCTACGGACTCCATGATCGAAGAGGAACACTTTCGGCTCGAGTGGGGAGACTGGAAGAGTCTTGGACACAAGGCACTTGCCGTGAACCTGAGTGACCTCGCGGCGATGGGAGCCAGACCCCGCCTGGCGCTGGTCAGTCTCGGGCTGACCGGAACCGAGCGCGATCGTGAGGTGGCTGACCTCTATCGAGGGATGGTGACGCTTGGCTCCGAGTTCAAAACCTCCGTTGTCGGGGGAGACACCACGATGTCAGAGACGGCCGTCGTTATTTCGGTGACCGTTATCGGTGAAGCGGCCGGCGGACCGGATTCCGTCATGCGACGCTCGGCCGCGAAAGAGGGAGACCTCATCGCGGTTACCGGACCACTGGGGCTCGCCGCGGGCGGGCTGGAAGTGCTCGATCAGGAGTTACGGACACTCGATGGCGGTCCAGCCATGGAAGAGGCATTCCTTCGCCCGAAACCGCGCGTTCGGGAAGGCAGGATTCTCGCCCGGTGTGGCGTCCGCTGCGCCATTGATTTGAGCGATGGTCTGCTTGGCGATCTTCCCAAGATTT
>SKKR01000376.1 GCA_007123655.1 Thermomicrobiaceae bacterium | reverse complement strand
CGGATCACCAGGTCCGTAGACGATCGCCGGGTACCCCTCGGCCACGAAGTGCCGGCCGTCGGTTCCCATGCTAAACCCGGTCGGCTCGGTGTTGAACCCGAGGAACTCGTTCGCCATGAGCATCGCCTGCGGGAGCGGATCGTCGGGATCGCAGAGATGCGCGTCACGAGCACCCGAGGATACGAGTTCGATCTCGACACGCATTCCATCTATGCCCCGGACTGCATTCTCGGCGATCTCGGCGATCTCGTCCCGGACCTGTTGCGGTCTCTCTCCCGGAATGATTCTCCGGTCAACGTAGATTTGACACTGGTCGGGCACGACGTTTGTCTTTACCCCTCCGCTGATGAGCGAGATCGTTGAAGAGGATGGCTTGAAAAGAGGATGGGTTCGATCGGCCAATCGTGGTAGCAACTCACTTTGCAGGGCCGTGATGACCTTTCCCATGCCGTCGATCGCGTTGACGCCTTCCCAGGGGAGTGCTCCGTGCGCGGCCCGGCCGTAGACGGTCACCCAGCAGCCAGCGCTCCCCTTCTCACCGAGGCAGACCCGGTTGAGCGTCTGTTCCCCGACGATCACGAAATCAGGTACGACCCGGGGATCCTGGGCGCAGAGCTTGGCCCCGACCACGCCACCGACTTCTTCATCGGCGACCTCGTTGATGATCAGCTTGCCGTTCAGCTTGATTCCTGCCCGGGCGAGGGCAACACCGGCCATAATCTGTGCCGTGACGCTTGCTTTGTCGTCGCCCGCACCGCGACCGTAGACCCGGCCGTTCACCAGTTCCGCGCCGAACGGCGGATAGGTCCAGTTGTTCTCGTCCCCGGTGGGGACGACGTCGATGTGGGCGTTGAACAGGAGCGTCGGGCCGCTTCCGTCGGACTTCGACGCCAGCAGGTTCGGCTTCTCTTCTTCCTGGGTAACGTACTCGATCTCGAAAGCTTCGACCGCGAGCTTGTCCGCGCAATAGGTCATTCCCTCGCGCACGTCACCGGGCGGGTTAACAGAGGGTATCCGGACCAGCCCTTGCAGGAACTCAGTCACTTCCTGCTCGTCGATTTGCGCGAGGACGTTCTCCGCAGCTTCACGGTTGATCTCGTGCGATCCGGCGCTCAATCACGGCTCCTTCCTGGAACTGAAACGTCTGGCATCGTTCTGACCGGCGCAGTATAGCACGCACTGATTTCCCCGCCGGCTGTGTTATCCTCGGCTGGTCCCCGGGTGGCCGGCGGACCACGATGACTGTGTGGTGCGAGCGAGCAAGACGGAGCTGAGCCTTGGTAACGACACCGGAAACTGAACTACACGTCGCGCTGGAGCGGGCGAAGTCCTACATCATCGACATGGACGGAGTGATTTATCGCGGCGACCTCTGTCTGCCGCACGTTCCCGAGTTCCTTCAGGAGCTGGATGATGCTGGCATTCCGTATCTGATGGCGACCAACAATTCGACGAAGTCCCCGGACGAATTCGCCGGAAAGCTGCGAAACATGGGCATCGACCTGCCCGTGGAGCGAATCCTGACGTCGAGTGTTGCCACACGAGGTGTGGTCGAGGAGCGATATCCCGAGGGAACCGGTGTCTATGTCGTCGGAATGAAGGCGTTGCACGACGCGATGTACGCTGACGGCTACTTCCGCCGGGCTGGCAAGGATGCGGACGTGGTCGTTTCCGGCGGGAATTTCGAGCTCGTGTACGATGAGTTGAAGACCGCCTGCCTGGCGATCAGAGCCGGGGCGGACTGGTTCGCAACCAATGGCGACAACACGTTCCCGACCGAGGAAGGCATCATTCCGGGCTCAGGCGCGATCATCGCGGCGCTGACCGCTGCCACGAGCCGGGAGCCGGTCGTTGTTGGAAAGCCATCGACCGGGATGATCGACGAGGCATTGGCGAGTCTCGGAACCGAAGCTCAGGAAACCGTGATGCTCGGCGATCGGCTCGACACCGATATTCTTGCCGGAGAACGGGCCGGACTGATGACGATGCTGGTCATGACCGGCGTGACCGACCTTGATGAGCTGAACGGTTCGGACATACAGCCGGATGTCATCGTCGATGACCTCGCTCCGCTGGTGTCGTACTACCGAGCCCGTGGATAAGTCCAATGCGACGAATCGGCCGCTACGATATCGATGATCCCGGGAAGATCCAGGGACGCGATGAGGTATTCCCGACCGATCGCAGCGTGGCGGCCATTCGTTTGAACCACTGCCTGGAGGCTTTTCGGGCGATCTCCGGCCGGGTGCTGCTGCTCGGCTGCGGAGCGGGGCGGTACGTTCGAGCACTGAAGCGGGAACGCCCGGACCTGCGCGTGATCGGATGCGATCTGAGTCTGGCGGCACTGAGGGAAGCGGTAGATGCCGACCCTGTGGAACCGTATGTCTCGCTCGATGCCAGTCTCCTCCCTTTTCCCGCCGAATCAATACATGGGGTCGTGTTCTTCGATCTCCTGGAACATGTTCCCGAGTATGAACGCATGCTTGCCGAGATCTACCGGGTTCTCATCCTGGGCGGCGGCCTTCATTTCTACACCCCCCTGGAGAATCAGCCTGCAAGCATCTACCGCCTGCTCCGCAATTCCCGTCGTGTTCCCCTCCGGAGCTGGAAGCGGGATCATGTGGGGCATATCAATTTCTTTCGCTCTGAGGATGTCGTTTGGGACGTCTGGCAAGCTGGCTTTCAGGTT
>SKKR01000093.1 GCA_007123655.1 Thermomicrobiaceae bacterium | reverse complement strand
GGTGTACGGTCCCGGCTTCATACCTGGTCACGGTTCGCAGACCCCAGTGACCGCCTTGTCTCGGTTAAATACGCGAGACCCGGTCTCGAAGAGAATCCAGGTCTCGCATACCTTGAGGAGAAGGCATTTTAGAGGTTGGTACAGGCTTCGATCGCAGAACGCGAACGTCTTTCACACCGTTTGACTGCCGGTTCCGGTCTGCTCGTCGGGTGCGAAGAGGCAGCGTTACCTCGATCCGTCAGGATTCCCCTTCAACCATCAATGTCCCGGTGGCGTGATTCCAGTTCGCCTCCTGGAACTCGATCTCGTCGCGGGTGAACCTGGAAACGAGCGGGTTATCGTCACCGGATTCCGTTTCAACCATCAGGCCACCGGAGTGAAGATCCCAGTTCGCCTCCTGGAACATGATCCGATTTCGGAGACGTTGCGGGTTATCGGAGAGATCACCGGATTCGCTCTCTTCCGTCATCAATGCGCCTGAATCAAAGTGCCAGTTGTTCTCCTCGAATTCGACCCCGGTCCGGATTCGCGCCGAGATTGGCGTTCCGTCGTCGGATGTCTCCTCATCGGTCGCCTGAGCGATCTCGGCCACCGACGTCGCCTGAGCCGCGGGAGTGACCAGGACGAGAGCCATAAGCGTCGCCGCCAGGGCCGAGATAAGGACGCGGGAGCAGGGCGTTCTGTTGAAGTTAATCGCCGGCATTTTCTGCCTCCTTCGATGTAGCTGGCGCTTTGTCAACCACTCCAACGGTGGCTGGGCACAGCATGATCGAATGGGAGGCACAGGACATCGTACAAGTGACGCATTCAACAGACAGGTCGAGAGATTAGGTATGAGTACCTAGTCCACAGGTCAGGCCCGCGTGTTTATCTAGACAAGGTCCTCACGTATGGCCCGAGCCGCGGCTGCCGCTCGGGAGTCGACGTTCATCTTGCGGAGGATGCTGGAGACGTGGTTGGTGACGGTGCGACGGGCGATGAAGAGCTCGCTGGCGATTTCGTCGTTCGATAGCCCTCTCCCCAGGAGTTGCAAAACATCCATTTCCCGGTCGGACAGTCCCAGCGGGTTGTCCCGGTGGCGCGGGCGTAGCGTGTTTAGCTGGCGTTCCGCTCTGGCGAGAGCCGGTCCGGCGCCGAGGTCATCGAACATGCGGCGGGCCTGGGTTAGTAGCTCCTGCGCAAGATTCGACTGCCCGCGAGCGATCTCGAGTTCTCCGAGGGCCAGTAGCGTCAATGCAAGTTCGTACGGCAGGGCGCTGGCTTCCGCAACCTTTCGGGACTCCTGCAAATGGTGATCCGCTGCCTCGAATTCTTCATTTCTGGTGAAGAGTTCGCCCAGGAACCGGTGGACGGCGATCAATGCCATCGGCTGCCTTGGATCGCTGGCATGACCCAACGCCCGGTAGGCGGAGTCCATTGCCGCTTCCTCGTTGCCCTCCGCGAGGTGAAGCTGGGCCCAGAGAAGCGTTCCTTCGGCCCTGCCGAGAACGGCGCCACTGTGCCGCAGCCAGTCGTCGTGTGCGTGCAACCACTCACGGGCTCGCTCCAGCTCGCCGTTATCAATCGCCAGACCGGCGGCAACTCGATGCGGTTCCCGATGGAACATATGGAAATGAATCTCGTCGCCCGGGTCTGGACCGTTGGGAAGCATGTGATCGATCAACTCGTGCGCCGCTTGAATGTTTCCCTCGTACCAGGCCAGACGAGCACGGATAGTCTGCGCCATAACTCGATGAATCCCCATGGTCGGAGGCTCCTCCTCATGGATCATCCGGCGCAACTCGTCCCAGTGACCTTCGAAGAGAAAAAGATACCCAAAGGCCCAGAGCACGTTCGCCCGACCGAGCGCCCCTTCCGCTCGAGAGCCGTCCTCATCAAGTGTTCGACTGAGTTCTTGCCGGTCTCTGAGGTCTGTCGCGTGATACGGAAAATGGTGAATGGTCAACCGGGCCCGGTCTCTCATCACACGCGCCGGACTATAACCCGCACGGCTTTCCACACCCCAGGCGAGATCCCAGGCGATTTCCGCTTCATCAGGCTGACCGAGTGCGTCCAGCGCCATCCCGATACCGTGGAAACCTTCCGAACCGCACGTCACGCCCTCGTCAAGAATGTCTTGAAACCGGTCCTCTCGAGCGGCCTGTCGCCAGTCGACTCCCTGATACTGCTCCGCAACTGAGATCGCTTCCTGAAACTGACCGGAGTATGCGTGGTGGGCAGCCACTGTTCCGGCCATTCGCTTGAACGGATGGAAATGCGTGGTGAATGGTGTCTCGGACCAGCGCCGGATCGCTTCAACGTCCTGACTGCTATTTGCCAGCATCTCCAGCGCTGACCGCAGATCCCGCAGGCCAGTCCGCGGGTCACCATTGCTTGAACGAATGTTGCCCAGATGACTGAGGGCGATCGCCGCGATAGCCTCTTCCCCGCATCTGAGCGCGGTCCGGTAGGACTCTTCCAGATGGTCGTAACCGAGATTTGGATCGAGATAGCGGGGCAGGCGACCAAGCTTCAGCAGCACTCCGGCGAGAAGTGGATCGTTCGCAGGATCGTTCCGAAGCGCGTCCGCGGCCTCGGTCAATCGGTCAATCGCTTCATGCCAGGCGAGCCGCCGCTCCGCCTGCTCCCCTGCCAGAATCAACCACTCTCCGGCGCGTGCGTCGCCGCTCTGTTTCAGATGATAGGCAACCG
>SKKR01000400.1 GCA_007123655.1 Thermomicrobiaceae bacterium | reverse complement strand
GGCCATACCGAGCAAGAGTCCGCGCACGAAGAGTGTCGATTCCATCGCTTCCTCGATCACAAAGCACAAAAAAGCCGCCGGACCATATCTGGCCCGGCGGCTGCACATGTCACACGTTAACGGCTACGCCCGGCCAGACCTCGATTCGACGGCCTGCCGTTGCTGCGCTGCGCTGGAAGTAACCGGGATTCCGATCATTATGCTCTCCGTCTTTTCCGTCCCACTTGAAATAATAGCACGCTCGAAAAACTGCGATCCGCCCCGTTCATGCGGCGCCTCACTCGGAGTCACCCTGATCCGGATGCACCAGCAGCAGTGGACGCGAACGCTGCTGCAGGAGCTTTTCCGCCACCGACCCCACCCGGAGTCTGGTCAACCCCGTGCGGCTGTGCGTGGCGAGTGCGATGAGGTCGGCGTTAATGGCATCAGCTACCGAAGTGATCGTTTCGACTACATCTCCTTGCGCCACTTCCCAGGTGACCTGCATCCCCTCGGCTTCCAGCGAGGTCGCGACGTGCGAAAGATACCGACGCGCCCGGTCCTCCTCAGTCCGACCCTGATCATCCGTCGGAGCAATGTCCTGGTCCAGCGACGATGGGGGCGGATCGGTCACCGTGATCAGGTGCGCGGACTGAACGGTATCTGCAAGCCAGGTCCGGTACGCCTGCAGAATCTGCTCCGAGAAGGAAGACCCGTCAAGCGCAACGAGTACTTGCTCGATCTGGGCCGAGTCGCTCGACGCATCGTCCTCGTCCCGTCCAGGCACGAGAAAGACCGGAAACGACCCACTTTTGACCACGGACCAGGTGACGCTGCCGAGCAGAACACGGCCGAGGCCGGTCCGGCCGTGCGTCGCCATGACAACCGCGCAATCCTCAGCGATTCCCTCGCCCGATGCCAGTGCGCGCCTGCTCGTGAAATCGACGATATGCGTTGCCGGATCACCATACTGGACTCGAGTCTCGACCGGGGTGTCCTCGAACGTCGTCGCGACGCGCTGCAAGTACGCCTCCGCGTCCTCCGATCGTTCGGTTACCTCCTCGAGTTCGTCATCCGAGGGCGCCCGTGTTGACGTACCCGGTGCGGTCGGTAGCGCACCGCGCATCGCGGTCGGATTGTCCCACGGCTCACTCGAAGCATCGGGCTCAGTACCGGCGGTCGGCTCCGGGAGTGATCCAGGCGCATCTGCTACCGTCAACAGCGATACGGCAACGCCAGACGAATGCGCAAGTCCGCGAGCAAACGGTAGCGCGCACTCGGACACGTTGGAACCGTCAAGCGGAACGACTATTCGCCGGGGCATCTTCGTCCTCCAGTTGCAGCCTGGCTCACTCGCTCGGTTCTGCCAACGCGCACATGCGAGCGCAGGAGATATTCGATCAACAACTCGTACGCGTCGTTTCTCACGATCAAGCAATCACTGTGCCCAGCAGGCGAATCGCGCCATCCGATCACGACCCGTCCTCGTCCGGAGTGACATCAGCGACGGCTGAGCGCAATGCTGCTATTCTGCGCTGGAGGCTCGCGAACGTCCACGAGCGAGCCTCCAGTAACGAGGAAAGGATGGACCAGATTGCCGCGCTTGATGATGATGCCACCACAAGATGAACAGAAACGCGACTGGGCGGCACGACTCGGCAACGAACTCGAAGGGCTCGAGATCCTGGTTCCGGAGTCCGACGAGGAAGCGCTGGAGCATCTTCCAGGTGTGGACGTGGCCTACGGCTGGATATCCCCGGAAATGCTGCCACACGCCGAGCGCATGACCTTGTTGCAGAGTCCTCAGGCGGCCCCGCCGGACTGGTACTACTATCCGGAACTGGTCTCGAGCCCGGTAACGGTGACCAACATGCGCGGTATCTACAACGATCACATTGCCCAGCACACCATGATGTACGTCCTGGCCCTCGCCCGTGGGCTGCCCGATTACTTCGATGCCCAGCGCAACCGCCGCTGGGACAAGCAGGCGCAGCGACACCCGACGATCGATCTCACCCGCGCGACGGTACTCATTGTAGGCGTCGGCGGCATCGGTCAGGAGACCGCCAGGCTGTGTGACGCCTTCGGAATGCGGGTACTGGGGACGGACGCTCGCTGGGAGTGGGACGTGCCGATGGTGGAGAAGCACGCCCCGGAGGAACTGGACGCGCTCCTGCCAGAGGCGGACTTCGTGATCGTGACGGTACCGCATACGCCTGAGACCGAGGGCATGTGGCACCGGGATCGGTTCCGGCGAATGAAGCGAACGGGCTACTTCATCAACATCGGACGAGGTATGACGACTCGCCTGGCGGATCTGGTGGAGGCACTCCAGGCGGGAGAGATCGCCGGCTGTGGACTCGATGTCTTCGATGAGGAACCATTGCCGGAAGATCATCCGCTCTGGGCTCTGCCGAATGTGATTCTCACCCCGCACATTGCCGTGCATGACGCGGACAACGTAGAGGAGCGCCGGTTTCAGGTTCTGCGGGATAACCTGCGGAGACTCATCCGGGGAGAACCCCTACTGAACGTCGTTGACAAGGAGATGTGGTATTAGCCCGCGCGCGGGCAAGGGGTCAGCCACTTTCACACATTAACCGTCCGCTGTTCAAGCCACTCCCGATCGATCTCGAACCCGAACCCTGGCGCGTCGGTCGGACGAACGTAGCCGCCTTTGATCGGCACAGTACCGGGAATCGCGACCATCTCCT
>SKKR01000433.1 GCA_007123655.1 Thermomicrobiaceae bacterium | reverse complement strand
TCAGTGGTGCCTTCAGGACCGTCCGGGCCATACTCAGGGTCGGGTTCGGAGCACCAGCCAAGCCCGGCCTCATTCCGCGACAGGATGTCGAGAGATCAGCGATTTTCATGCCCCGGTGGCGCGCGTCAGCCCATGAATACTCAGGGCAGGCTTCGTGACGAGGCGAACGCCGAGTCACGCAGTGGAGAAATCGAGGCAGCCCGTTCCGGGCAAGTCAGTCCGTGCTAATCTCCGAGCCGACAGGGAGAGCCTGTCCCGAGCCTGCCGAGGGATCGGCCCCTACGCCGCCTGTCAACGCCAGTGAGAACCGGTCTAGAGTGGCACGCCGTTCCACCAGAGGTCACGGCCGAGTTCCATCGCGTCTGCCACGCGAATAGCCTCTGCATCTCCGGGCACCATCAATGCGTCACGATAGAAGCCGATCATCGAGCAGCAACTGTCGTGCAGGGAGCGATCCAGTCGCGGCGCTACAAGTGAGATCAGGAGATCATCCGGAGTGGCGCTGCGAAGCCGGCCGGCGTCGATGTCGATCCGGACCACCTCCCCGGTGTCGGCGCAGGCGCTGTTCACGAGGCCGTTCGCCGACAAGCCCGCGGGAATCCCAACGGCGTCGAGCGCGCACCACCCCCAGAATTGCTGATTCTCGATGAACACCGCATGTCTGGACGGGATGAGCGAGAGTCCACCGGCGCCGGTGATGTGGTTGCCGTCACCGGTCAGCGTCATCCGACCGTAATCCCGCAGTTCGTGCACTATCGCCCTGGCGCCGTCTTCGGACATGTCCAGCGATTCGGCAATATCAGTGGTGGAGGGCAATCCACCGTCGAGAATCATTCTGAACGCCGCAAGCGAGACCCGGAATTGGACGCTGTCACGGTTCTTCCGCGCGATCTCGATCCATCGTGCTTCGATAGGGGAGGTATCAGCGCTCATCACGTCGCCAATCGAAACACCGGTCCGTTATCGTCTGTGTGGTCGAACGTCACCGGGGCGTCCATCGACATGCTTTCGGCAGTTCCATCCTTGATACGGGCGAGTGTTCGCCCGCCGCCGTCGATCTGAATGATCGCGAGCCCGTATGGCGCCTGGTCAGCGAACTCAGGAGTCGCGACGTTGATCACCGTGTAGCTGACGATCTTTCCGGTCGTTCCTTCGCGAACTTCGGTTGCCATTTATTCACCCTTCCCCAGGATCGTCACCACGCACGTCGCGCCGGATCCGCCAACATTGTGCGTCAATGCGTACTCCACGCCATCGACTTGCCGGCCCTCTGCTTCGCCTCGAAGCTGGAATACCGATTCGACGATCTGCCCGACTCCACTTGCCCCGACCGGATGACCCTTGGCCTTGAGCCCGCCGCTCGGATTGATCGGAATCGGACCGTCCCGGCCGGTCCTGCCGGATACTGCGGCATCACCACCGGTTCCCGGCTCGAAAAAGCCGAGGTCTTCGGTTGCAATGATCTCTGCAATTGTGAAGCAGTCATGGACCTCCGCGAAGCTGACATCCTGCGGCCCGACCCCTGCCATGTCATACGCCCGCTTGCCGGCTCTCTGCGCGGCCGGCAACGCGGTGATCTCATCTCGCTCGTGCAGCGCCAGCGCGTCGGAAGCCTGGCCCCATCCCAGAAACGGAATTCCCGATCGCTTGAACTCGCCAGCTACGTCTTTCGACGCCAGCACAATCGCCGCGGCACCATCGCTGATGGGTGAGCAGTCATAGAGCGTCAACGGGTCCGCGATCATCAGCGAACCTCGCACGTCTTCAACCGTAATCGGCTTCTGGAACTGCGCGTAGGGATTGCCGGCGCCGTTCCCGTGCGCCTTGACCGCGACGGCATCGAGGATACTGCGGTCCTTGCCATACCGGTGCATGTAGGCACGCGCCATGAGCGCGTAGACCCCGGGGAACGTGAGGCCCGCCTTGGACTCGCTCTCCCAGTCCGCCGCCTCAGCCAGGATGGATGTCGCCTCACCGGTGGGGGTCGCGGTCATTTTCTCCACCCCGACCACCAGAACCACGTCGTGCATGCCGGCGCCGATCTGCATCAGCCCACCCATGACCGCGGTAGCGCCGGACGCACAGGCGTTCTCGGTCCGGGTGCTGGGGACGTGATCGAGTCCGAGTTCTGATGCGACCAGCGGCGCAACGTGCTCCTGTTTCACGAATGTCCCCGGGGAAAACGAACCAAGCACCAGCGACTCGATCCGGCCCGGGTCAACGCCGGCGTCTTCCATCGCTTTCCGGCCCGCCTCCACGGCGAGTTCGCGGTAGCTCGACTCGCTCCTGCCAAACTTCGTCTCGGCGGCTCCGACGATCACCATTTCCCGCATCGGTTCCCCCTTTTGAATCACAGAGTGGAGCGTCTGCCGCGTTCGGGTCACAAGTATCGCACAGGAATGTTCCCGCGCTTCTCGAGTCAATCGATCTCGCTCCCGAATCTCCAGCATGCCACAATAGCATCCGGCAAATATCGCGTCACCGGACAGGAAAGGAAACCCGAACGTGTCAAGCTCGTCCGACGATGAACTGCGTAACTCAGACGCCTACTACCATGTGGTGCTCGAACGCATGCCACCGCGTGCTGAGCCGCCGTTCGAAGATCAATCCATGCAGGAGCGCGTCTGGGGCCGTCGCTGGGGCGTCTGCAACGATGTCGGGCGGCTGAGGATGGTCGCGGTTCACCGTCCGGGCAACG
>SKKR01000467.1 GCA_007123655.1 Thermomicrobiaceae bacterium | reverse complement strand
CGCTCCAGGCATTCGTGGTAACCATGCAGCGCCCAGACGTTGTCCGGATGCTGGTAGGCGCGAGCGATCCGCGGATCGAAACCCAGATCTTCCCGGTAGACCTGCAACGCCTCCGGGATTCGACCCTGTTCGAGGAGCAGCGCGCCGAGTGCGTGACGGGTTGGCTGCATCCACGCCCACGGTTCGTCGTACTCCAGACCGTCTTCCAGTTCGATCGCGCGGCGCAGGTGATCGAACGCGATCAGGTAGTTACCCTTGCGATACTCGAGTTCGCCGTCGAGCATCGCGTCGGCGATCTCCAGGATGTCCAGATAGCAATTGTTGTGCAGGTAACGGGTGTCAGGGACCCTCAGCACCGCTTCCCGGAAGCGTCGCTTCTCCTGCTCTGCCTCCTCAATGCGGCCAATCGCGGAATACGCGACGCCTTTCGCGTAGTGTGTAACCGCTACCGTTACACAGTAGAGATCCTGATCCTCCGGGAAGGAGTAGTCGATGATTTCCTGCCAGCGGCCGAAACGGATCAACACGTGCAGCTTCATCGGAATGAACGGTTCCAGCCAGTTGGCCATCGGTGGAGATTCCCAGCGCAACAGCGATTCCGGGATCGTAGAAACCATCTCGTCACACGTTTCGATCGCCGTCTGAGACTGACCAAGGAACATCGCGCCGTAGATCTTGAAATGGTAGTTATGAACCCGATACAGCGTGTAGTAGTTCTCCGCCCCGTACTCGGCAACGTACTTCCGGTCCGCGACGATCGCGTCATGGTTCGACGCGACGACGTTCTGGTAGTCACCGCAGAGCACATCGATGTGCGTCGGCATATGTTCCAGGTGCCCCGCGTCCGGAACCAGACCGCGCAACCAGTCCGCTGCCCGCAGCGCACGCTCCGGATGCGGTGACATCTCCATGAGGTGAATGTACATATGGACCACTCCGGGATGGCGCTGGCCATCAGGGGAGTCGAGCGCCTGTTCCAGAACGCCGGCAACCTCGTTCGTGCTCGCACCGTCAGTCGGGGCGCCTGTCGCCAGATCCCACAGTTGCCAGGGGGTCCGACACATCAACGCGTCGGCGAACAGCGCGATCACGTCCAGGTCGTCGGGGAACTGCCGGTATACCTCGCGCATGGCGTCCGCGTAGTCGTCGTAGAGTTTCTGGAAATCTTCGACCGGCTCGGGCGATGGATACCGGACCCGGAGCGTCCCAATCAGCGCCTGTTCTTTCGGACTCGCGGTTCCCGCCCGCGACAGCGCTTCCCGGGCGTCGTTCCAGGTGCGCTGAAACGTCCCGGCCAGGTCCACCGGATCAAACCGTTCCCACTGCTTGTTGTAGTTGGGGCCGGCTGCCAGGGCTGATCCCCACCAGGCCATCGCGCAGTCCGCATCGGCCGCCGCCGCACGCTCGAAGCAGGTCACCGCCTCCCGATGGTTGAACCCGTAGCACCAGTTCAACCCCCGGTCGAACCAGGTCTGCGCGTCCCGGTTCTCCGTGGTGACCGGAAACGAGTGAGTCCCGAGTTCGAAGTACTCTGACACGACGGTCCTCCTCCTCTCGCCGGTAACCCGGCTGCTTCTCACTACCGACTGAACTGTCCGGATTCCGGTGTCATACGTCGGTCTCGGTACCGGCATTGCGCAAACCGATCCGTTCCATCGTCTCACTATTCTGGCCTATACGGTCCACGTTGCGCTGCAGGTAGATCACAACAATCAGGTTGATCAGAATCGCTGCAAGTAGAATCATCGCGATCCAGCCGTTGACGAACTCCCACACGATGAGGTTCAGCCCGGCCAGCAGCATGAAGACACCCAGATAAAACGTGAAAAGCGCCGCGGCGAAGTAGATGGCCCAGCGTTGGACGATGCGGCGAATCCAGGAGGTCCGATCAGCGACGTTGAGCAATCGAGCGCCGGACGCGCCCAGGTCAATGAACGGGAGATAGTTGTTGGCCTGGGCGTTCAACGCAAAACCGATCGAGGAGATGAACATCAGCGTTGCCAGGAGAAACGCCACTATCGCGATCAGTATTCTGAACGACGGGTCATCGAAAACCGGGTGCAGCATCAGCTGGACCGCAATCGTTATCGCAAACCCGGCGAGAACGGTTGAGAGCAGCGGAAACGAAGTTCCGGCCACCTCCGGACCGTTCGGCTGTTCCGGCGCCTCGCGAAAGACGGGCTCGATCGGTTCGTCGCCAGGGGTTGCCTGCTCGTGCTCAGCCATCTTCACCGCCCGGTGATGCGTATCCGTCCCGGTGGACACCTGCCGTTGAGGTACGTTCTACAGTAGCAGTTTCCGCGGTGATCGACAATCGCGACGCGCTCGTCAGACAAGGCCACCGTGGTATTCTGCATTCATCGACACCAGTGCCCATACGCCCGCCCAGAAGTCCTTAATCAAACAGCCGCCAGGCTGGTTCAGAGCCTGGCGGCGTTCCGGCGGCGTCGTGCCCTATCGTCTCGCACGTTCGTTCGCTCTCACCCGCAGAATCATCAGGTAGAGAGCGAGTCCCGCAATTCCGAGGAGTACGATCGGGATAGCGACCCACGCTCCTCCTCTCGCCCCCATGAGCGCGATCATGAGGAAAAGCGCGAAAATCGGCATCAGGAACCAGACGAGTACTTGCAAGCGATCCATTGTCATATCGCACCTCCGTCCAGGATCACCGACGTCTCCGGTCCAGGTCCGGGTGATCCGG
>SKKR01000451.1 GCA_007123655.1 Thermomicrobiaceae bacterium | reverse complement strand
TGGCGCTTCCTTCCACGTGCAATACGCTGTCTCTCCCCAGAGAATCACGTTCTGCGATTCCCGGCCAGCCGCCGTCTAGAATCGAGATCTGCTAATCGACCAGATGCCGGGCCGGTTCGCCCCGAAGGGCCCGCAACACGTCGTACCAGAGCTCCTGGGAATCACGGACCCACGTCCAGGGCGCGAGCGACCCGCAATGTGGCGTCAGCGTAACCCGGTCCGGGAATCGAGCGTGCAGATCCAGCAGCGGGTCATCTTCCGGCAACGGCTCCTCATCGAACACTTCCAGGGCAGCGCTGCCGATCGTCCCGTTCTCGATCGCCCTGACCAGTGCCGGCTGATCGATCAGCCTTCCCCGAGCGGTGTTGACGAACAGCGACGTCGGCTTCATCAACGACAGCTCCCGCTCGCCGATGATGCCCCGGGTATGCTCGTTCAGGGCGAGCTGGACGCTCAGGACATCCGACTGCCGGAACATCTCGTCCCACTCCACGAACTGGATCCCATACTCAGCTTCCAGGTCTGGAAACCGGACGATGTCCCAGTAGCGCACGTCCATCTCGAAGGCGCGGGCCACCCGGGCCATCGGCCTGGCAATCTCGCCGAACCCCAGGAAGCCAAGCTTGAGATCCCGCACCGCCGAGATCCCGGGAAACCGTCCCCAGGAATCAACGTAGCCACGGCGGTTCATGTGCTCCCGCAGCGCCGGCAACTGTTTGAGCTGGCTGAGGATCATCGCCCAGGCGTGCTCGGCGACGACCAAATAGTTCACCAGTGGAATCGCGGCGGCCGGAATCCCCATCTCGCGGGCCGTCTCGACCGGCACACCGCGATAATCTTGACCAAGGTGTACGATGAACCGCAGTCGCTGCGCGGCACGAAGCACGTGCTCTGGCACTCGTTCCTTGTGGAGAACCAGGACGTCCGCGTCGACGATCTCTTCCCGGAGATCCTCGATCGATCGCATCGGCCGCAGCATCGTCCCGTTGTTCTCGAAGAGGCGTATGAATCCCGGCTGGTACCGCTCCTCGCTGTAGAGCCAGACGAGATCCACCTCGTAGTCCGCGAAGATGTCCCGGAACCCGTGAACCCGATCTCTCGCGTCGGGAACCTCGCGAAGCAGTTGGTTCTGCGTGTGTTCGTCCCACTCGTCCCAGGAACGAACCCCCAGCAAGGTGTTCCCGATGTTGTCCCAGACGACGATCTTGATGCGTTCCACGACTGATTCCCTTCCCATGCGACAGCGAGATCACTCATTGGCCCGAGATCACCGCCGTAACCGGCTCGTCCCGGGCGCCCTGATCGAGATGACTGGCCGTAACGATTAGTCTCCCTGCCCGCCACTCGCGGTCAGCTCAAGCTGATACGGCGCATCCTCGCCGGTCAGCAGTTCGTCCATGCTGAGGAAGCGCCCGAGCCGTTCCGACTCAAGAAATCCGTAGATCAATGCCAGCGAGCGCAACCCGGCTTCTCCGGTCACCTCCGGCTCTCGATCGTCCAGAATCGCCCGGGCGAAGTCGTCGTGCTCGATCGCCAGCAGGTTGGCGTCCACATCGGCCCAGTCCAGAACGTAGGAGGTCAGGCGTTCGCCGCCGAAGAGCGCGGCGGTCGTGTCGTCTAGCGCGAAATCGGGTACCAGCCGGAGCTGATCCTCCCCGGAAAGAGTGCGCTCCTGCCCGTTCTCGCGGAGCGTGAGGACAAGCGGCTCACCGGTGCGATCCCGGGGTATCGAAAGCGAACCAGCGGTGCCGTAGACGATGCGCTGGTAGTGCGTCTCGCCCCGTCCGGCCAGATTCAGCACCAGGTTAGCCAGCGCCCCGCTGCGGAAGCGGGCTATTCCGAGCAGCAGGTCCTCCGCGTCGGCGTCGTGCCAGTTTCCATCCGTATCGCGTCGCCTCACATCCACGACATCGCCCATGCCGGCCACGCATTCCACCGGCCCCAACAGGTACTCCAGGATGTCCGCGTAGTGGACACCCATGTCGATGCCGATCCCGCAAGACGACCGCAGGTGTCGCCACGGTGTGATGATGACCCGTTCGCCCGAGCCGGATGAGGACTGGATTGCGAAGAACACCCGCCCCAGCGCCCCGGCATCGATCAATGCCCTGGCAAGGCGGTTGATTGGATCACGCCGGTAGTTCTCGGCGACGGAAAGCTTACGGCCATGCGTCCGGGCAGCGTTGATGAGATCGCGCCCTTCCCGGACGGTCAGCGTGATCGGCTTCTCCACCATGACGTGGGCACCCGCTTGCAGCGCCTGGATCCCGGCCTCGTCATTCGTCACCCGGCGCACTTCGGGCTTGCCGTCAACCGCCACGTCCAGGTGATCCGTGGAGACATCGATGCCGACGAAGACCGCTTCGCTCTCTCGCACCTAGACCTCCCGCGCTGAAGGGGACGCGGTCACCGGCTCTCGGTCTTGCACGATGCGGGCTCCGAGGCCCGGGCGACTGTTCGAGATCTCGTGACCGCAACAAGGGTGCGGTGCCCAGGCTAACGAACGGTCTCCAGGGACCCTAGGCACAACGGGCTGCCGCACCCTATTCTACCTCTGAATCTGGTGATTCGTCGACATACAAGGCACCGGGGTGCCCAGAGCGTCAAGAATTCAGATTCCTCTGGAGCCAGCTCATTCTGAGGTCGCGGGTCACCGTCCGTAGCGGACGGCGCCGCACAGTTAGCAACTGTGTTGGAGTTT
>SKKR01000100.1 GCA_007123655.1 Thermomicrobiaceae bacterium | reverse complement strand
TCACGATCGAGAGAATGAGCGCGGCGCCACCGAGCTCCAGGGTGGCCGGAACCCGGCTGAGCACCAGGTTCGCGGCGGGATCGTGTTGCCGGAGCGACTCGCCGAAGTCACCCTGGACGGCATCCCACATGAAACGGCCGTACTGAACGTAGAGCGGATCGTTAAACCCCCGCCGTTCCCGGATCTCGTCGAGGTCCGCTGGAGCGGTATCCATCGGGACGAAGAAGAGGACGGGATCGCCGGTGAGCCTGGTGAGGAAGAACACCACGGTCAGCACCAGCAGGATCACGATGACAATATGAACCAGTCGGCGGGCGACATAGGTCGTCATTGATCAGGAACCTCAGGGCCCGCCCCGGAGGGCGGGCCTGATGATGTCGCTATGCGTTTCGTGGTCGGGCATCGCCCATCCACATGAACTCGTCAGCGCGCGGCTGCCAGTCCACGTGGTTGGCAACGGCGTAGATGTCGTGCTGCTGCCAGAGGAAGAGCCAGCCGGCATTCTCGTGGACCCAGACCTGGATCTCGTTCCAGAGCTCCTGGGCCTCGTCCGGGTCGACGATCGTGATCGCCTCGTTGATCATCTCCTCGAGCTCCGGTTCACCGAACCCGCTGTAGGTGCGGTCTTCCACGAACAGCTCCTGGAGCGTTCCCTGGGCTTCCAGCGCGGGTCCCCAGCCGAGGTAGAACATGTCCCCGGTCTCCCGGTTGACGATCTTGTCCAGGTGGGTGCCCCACTCGTTGTACTGCACGTTGACCGTGATGCCGATGCGACCAAGCTCGGCGGCGATTGCCTGGGCGGCGTCGACGTCCATCGGATAGCGGCCCTGCGGGGCGTCCATGGTGATCTCGAGTTCGTTCGGGTCTACGCCCGCTTCCTCGAGCAGTTCCAGCGCCCGGTCCGGATCGTACGGGTAGGGTTCGATGTCCGGGTTGACGTGGGCGTTCACCTCCGAGAGCGCGCCGGCCATCTTGGTGGCTTCGCCCTGGAAGATGCCGTCGATGATCGCGTCAACGTCGACCGCGTAGTTGATCGCCTGGCGGACGCGGACATCCTCGAACACGCTGTCCGGCCGGTTGTTGACAAGCGCCACGTAGTTGACGCGGGAGGACGGGATCGATTCGATCCGCGCGTCATCGCTGTCCTCGACTCGCTGCACGTCATCGACCGGGACGTCCTTGACGACCTCGATCTCGCCAGCGAGCATCGCGGCTAGCCGGGAACTGAACTCCGGAATGTAGCGGAACTCGACCTGGTCAACGAGCACGTCGTGCTTCCAGTAGTCCGGGTTGCGGTCCAGCAGCAGGTGCTCGTCACGGACCCACTCGTTGAAGACGAACGGGCCGGTGCCGACCGGGTCGTTGGTGATGCCCTCGTCGCCAACTTCCTCCCAGTGCTCCAGGGAAATCGGCTCAACCGCGACGAGCCGCTGAATGAGGATCGGCGTCGGCGCGGACGTATGGAGCCGGAAGGTCTGATCGTCGATGATCTCGACCTCTTCGATGGTGTTTAGCCGCTCGTGGTAGTGGCTCTCGTTGTCCGGATCCAGGTTCCAGTCGATCAATGCCTTGAAGTGCTCAGAGGTCAGGATCTCGCCGTTGTGGAACGCGATGTCGTCCTGGACGAGTTCCAGTTCCCAGGTGAGGTCGTCGATGATCTCGAGCGTACACAGCCACGGGCCAACCGCGAAGTTGTCATCCGGGTCGTACATCATTGTGCGGTCGAAGATGTGACTGATCTGGATGCCGGTCGTCCAGTCGACGATCGACGTCGGCATGAGCGTCAACGCGTCGGCGCCGAGGCCGACGGTGATCTTCGGAACACGCTCGTCGGTGGGTTCGTCGTCGAGGTCATCGTCCGGCTCGTCCGGATCTTCGTCGTCAACATCGTCATCGGTGTCATCGACGTCGACATCGTCATCGTCGTCCGGGTCTACGCCGACGTCTTCGGTATCGTCTGCGTCATCGTCTTCACAGGCGGCGATCAGGGACGCGCCGAGCGTCGCGCCGACGCCCAGGATGCTTGCACGCTTTACAAGCTCACGCCTGCTGAGCTGACCGGCCGCCAGCGCGGACCGGAGGTACTCCAGACTCGAGAATCTAGCCATCAGAAGTCTCTCCTCCTCGACTTCGTATCGAAAATATCGCATGCGAGTATGCGGCCCGATTTCGGGTATCGGAAGCATAGGGGCGTGAATCCATTGATGTCAAGGAAACTATGTCTCGATGTTGCGCGGGAACGCTGATCAGGCGGTCCTTCGATGGTCCAATCTGCCGCGCACGAATCGGTGGTACAGGCTTCGCGAGATCGACGTTGGACACGGCGAGGTGCGCCGTGACGGATGCCATTCGGTGATCGGCAGGGACGTCGAGGGAGTCGAACGATCCGATGGAATCTCTGAAGGACAATGCGGAACTGCTGTCCGCGCTGGCCACTGCGCTGATGACTATCGCCTGGGTCGTGTACGCCCAGTTCGCCATCCTGACCTATATCCGCCAGCGCCGGCCCCGCGTGGTGATCGATCAGACGGAGGACCGGTCGATCAACACCAAGTTCGTCGTGGTAAATCTGAGCGAGCAGCCGGTCTACGTGTCGTGCGTGATGGTTGTCGTTCGCCGTGGTGAGGAGGAAGAGACCCACAAGATCAGCACCTACCGCCAGTCGTCTCCGGATGACGGAGATGACACAGGACTCGAATCCGTCGCC
>SKKR01000097.1 GCA_007123655.1 Thermomicrobiaceae bacterium | reverse complement strand
TCTCTCCAAGCTCTATAACGATGACTGGATGCGGGAGAACGTGTTCCTCTCCCGGTTCGAGCAGCCGGCCCGAGCGCGCGTCTTGATCCATGGCCGGAGTCACGAGGACATGCCTGCTGTCGTCACCGTCAGTGTCAACCAGACGGTCGAAGAGGCGATCAACTTGCTTCGGAAATACCGGATCTCGCAGCTTCCGGTGGTCCGGGAGACCGCCGCGACGGATAACGGGCTGATTCCGGTCCACAGTGTCGCCGGAAGCGTGCAGGAGCGAACTTTGCTCGATCAGGTGTTCAGGCATCCATCCGCAATGAAGGACCCGGTGAGTACCGTGATGGATCCTCCGTTCTCGCTCGTTGACGCCGACGAGGAAGTTGAACGCGTTTTTCCATTGCTGTCTGCCGGTTCTCCTGCCGTGCTCGTCAACGACGATGGCGATCTCGCCGGCATCGTCACGCGCGCCGATCTGCTCGATTTCGTCGCGGGCTCCGCGGACGAGGAAGGATAGAGACTTATGAGCTACGACCGTTCCCAGCGCTTTGAAACACGAGCGATTCACGCCGGTCAGGATCCTGATCCGGCGACTGGCGCCGTGATCACCCCAATCTATCAGACATCGACCTTTGCTCAGGAGGAAGTCGGAAAGCACAAGGGCTACGACTACTCCCGCAGTGACAACCCCACGCGGACCGCGCTTCAGACCGCGCTCGCCGCGCTGGAAGACGCCAACTGGGCCCTCTGCTATGCCTCCGGGCTGGCCGGCTCACAGAACATCTGGTACCTGCTGGAACCGGGTGACCACATGATTCTCTCTGACGATGCCTACGGCGGAACGTACCGCCTGGTGTCGAAAGTGCTGGCCAGGTACGGGCTCGAATACACGATGGTTGACCTGACTGATCTCGACGCAGTCAGATCCGCGGTGCGGCCCAACACCCGAATGATCTGGGCCGAAACGCCGACGAACCCGTATCTGAAAATCGTCGACATCGCAGGCATGGCAGAGATCGCACGCGGGGCCGGGGCAAGGCTGGTCATCGACAACACGTTCGCCTCGCCATATCTCCAGAAACCGCTGTCCCTGGGAGCGGATCTCGTGCTGCACAGCACCACTAAATACCTGGGAGGTCACAGCGACGTCGTTGGTGGGGCGGTCATTGGAAACGACGAAGAGGTCTATGACACCCTGAAGTTTCACCAGAACGCGGCAGGCGCGGTACCTGCCCCGTTCGACTCCTGGCTGGTTCTCAGAGGCATCAAGACCCTCTCAGTGCGCATGCGTGAGCACAATACCAATGCGATGAAGATCGCTCGAATGCTCGACGAGAGCCCCGCGGTCGATACCGTGTTCTACCCGGGACTGGAGTCACATGCTGGTCACGAGATTGCAAGACGCCAGATGACGAACGGATTTGGCGGGATGGTGTCGTTCACCACGGCGGGCGGTTATGAAGCGGCCCGGAAATTCGTCCAGACGACGAACGTCTTCACGCTGGCTGAAAGCCTCGGCGGTATCGAGTCACTGATCGAGCATCCGGGTGAAATGACCCACGCCAGTATGGCCGGCTCCGGTCACGAGGTAGCGGACAACCTGATCCGCCTGTCCGTGGGGATCGAACACATTGACGATCTGGTCGAGGACATCGAACAGGCGCTCGCGGCAGTGGCCCCGGTGGGCGCAGCAGCACGAGGCGACTAAGACCGTTTCCGGAAAAACGCTGTCACTTGGACCCACGCCAGGTCTCCACTATCCGAACAAACCGGACTCCCGGGGATTGCCCCGGGAGTCCCCATTTCATCGTCGAAACCGAATGTGAACTACTTCGTGGCGTCCTGCATGAACTTGAGAAGCGCCTTGCGGGTTTCGATGCTGAGTGAAAAGATCTCCGGCCAGACATGCTTCGGAAGCGAGCTCTGTTCGAGCATCAATCCGAGATCCGTGTCGACCTGCTGAGCTTCTTCTTCAGTCTGTACGAAGTACCCGATATCGACACCGAGCACGTGCCCGAGCCGGGAAAGAAGCGTGAAGGATGGGACGCTCCGGCCCTTCTCAAGGCGCGAAAGATATGAGACCGAAATCCCTGTCTGATCAGCCAGGTCTGAAAGGGAGAGCCCTTGCTGCTGCCGGAGGCCTCGGATCGCCGGTCCGATACGCTGGCGAACCTCGGTCGGCGCCTGTTTCCCTGCGCGCGTAGCTACCATGAATTCGACTACCTCTCCGTTGAAGCACCTGACAGATTCTCGCTGTTACCGGTGAGTTACGATTACTGAGATCCCACACAATCTCATCCAGGATGATCTCTGCGCCAGCCACCTCCTTGTACCGATTGGCATTGCGAGCATGTGCGACATAGGGGTTGAGAATCAAGCTGTTCACACCTGCCCGAACAATGCGACTGTCTCTGCCGACTTCCCATCTCGGTCCAAGCAACTCATATGCCACAGAAACGAGCCTGCAGGCAAAATGCAATCAACACATACGCACCGTTAATGTCGTGGGAGGATTGCATGCCAGAGTTCCGCTTACGAACGCTATCGTTAATCGGCACGGAACCCGGCTCGTTGTTACGATTCCCTTGCATGAGCCGCACATTGCACACGGTCGCGCCTATCGCTGCTGAGTCAGGTATCTAACGCGATTGCGACGGCAGTGCACTGACGGCACCAGAAACAAGCTATGCTTTAGCACCAAGACGCACCTATTGCACGCGTCTGTACTTATAGAATACCACTCATTGGATGACATGTACACACCAGACCTTCAAAATCAAGGCGGTATTTCTGCGCTACTACGCCAAGAGTGACGCCTGATTTTCCCGCATTTCACCAGATTGACGCAACCATGCTCCGAGAACCTTCGGGTTCTCATTTGTTGGTGTCGGTCTACTGCGATGCGAGAATCCGCGAAAACTGGCGATACGATCGTCGGGATACTGCATATCGTCCCGGCGGTTATCGCTGCCATGTGCGCAAGACGGCACGTTGGTACCAGTGTCAGTAATGCGAAAAACCGGAACCGGTGTCGGGCGACACCGGTTCCAGCTGCACGATGATGGTGATTGCTGGCGTGACTGCCAGGAGGTTCGCGATCACCGGTTCGGTGTGACCCATCGCGAACGTAAGTCCAGCATAGCGCTCATCCTCCCTGAACTTAACACCCCTGGGAGTAGTTTCGGCCCTACCTGTTCGGGTAGGGCCGAGGCTGTTTAATGGACGTGCATAATCGTGCTTCCGGTTACTCGACCGTTAGAACGCCTTCCTGGCCGCTCTCGCGGTGACCCGGAACCGTGCAGTAGAAGTCGTATTCGCCGGCATCCGGCGCCTCGATAGTCACCGAGTCGGACTCACCGGCGTCGACCTCGAGATCGATGCCGAGTTCATCGATGGTGAACGTGTGAAGTTGATTGTCCGTGTTGTCAATCGTCACTTCCAGGTCTTCGCCCTCGCTCATGCTGATCGAATCCGGGTCATACTCCATACCCGGTGTCTCGATCGTAATCGATCCGTTCCCGTTTGCCGCGTCATCAGCGTCATCAGCGTCGTCGTCGCCATTGCACGCCGCGGCGAAGGCAAGGCCCAGCACCAGAATCAGCGAGAATCCCACAAAACGATATGACTTGAACGCCATACAGACTTACTTCCTTTCAGTTCCTACCAACTGCACGTTCGCAGCCGATCTATTCTACCGAAATTGTCGTTTCCAGACCGGCGGCTCGCTGGGTCTGGTCCGCCGATACGATCCGATATGTCCCGCCTCTCCAGAGCGTTTGCGTCCAGCGCTCACCTCCTCGCAGTACCGGTGACTCCGCGATCGTCTTGAAGCTGCCGTCTGACTGCGCGCGTTCGATCACCACCGGGATCTGCCAGTACGTGGAATCGTTGATCACCGTGATCCGGGATCCAGCCTGGACTTCCCGTGATTCCATTTGCCACTCCAGGTGCGAACCGCACGCTGCTCCCTCCATGCCGGCTGAGATCTCGAGTTCGGAACCTGTCAGGTACTGGACAACCGGCTGTCCAACCACTCCACCCAGGATCCCGACTATCCCCAGCACGAGCAATGCCAGCATCAGTCCAAGCCGTCGTTCCACCCGGGAGATGACGATCGCGAGCGTCTCGCGTTCCTCACGTCGCACGACTGCCCCGACCATCTCATCCCTCCCGATCAAGTAACCAGCGAATCGCCGCATGGAGATCGTCCCCGTCGGCGCCCATCGGGGTGAACATCGTCAGTTCTCCGTCTGGAGCGATCAGCCAGATCTGTCCGGAGTGATCCACCAGGTATGACCCGTCTTCTCGCTCCTGTCGCTCAACGAAGATGTCGTAGTCGTCCCAGACCTGATCGAGCACTTCACGTTCGCCCGTCAGCGCGATAATGGGAGCGTCGACCCGGCTGATGTACGACTTCAGTCGTTCTGGATCATCTCGTTCCGGGTCCACGGTCACGAGCAGGAACGTCACATCTTCCGCGTCTTCACCCAGTTTCTCAGCCGCGTGCGCCATGAATCCGAGGGTGAGCGGGCAGATATCCGGGCATCCGGTGTAGCCGAAAAAAATCCCGATCGCCTGACCGGTTTGGTCCGACAACCGGAACTCCTCGCCTTCGTGGGTTGTCAGTGTGAAGTCCGGCGCCGGATAAGGCTCATCCAGGATCACGCCAGCGTTCCCGTCCGAATCTCCCGCCGCGGCAGTGTCCGCGCTGTTTGCGTCGTCATCGTCTGATGAGAATGGACCGCAGCCAGACAGAACCAGCGCAGTGAACACACTCAGGGAAAAGAGCAGAAACAGTCTCGTTTTCGTCGATATGAAACGTGTCATCGTGCAACCAACTCTCGGTTACGCAGGCGCCCGGAATGATTTCGTATTGCCCGCGTTCGGTATCAGCTCAGAAAGAAACCGGGTTCATCGGAGCTGTTCCCCGTGAACCCGGTTTCCCGCTGCTCCTGAGCTGACTTAGTCGTCGAGCGGATTGAAGATCTCCGGGTTCTCGTCACCCTCTACTTGGAGAATCGCAATTCCACCTTTGTCGATGGCCCGGCCGAGCGAGTGGTCCACCAGAATGTAGTTACCAGGGACATCGAAGTTGAATTCCATCCAGGACGATCCTCCGGCCGGAATCAAAGTGGTCTCAACGTTGTGCGTTGCCTCGGCCTGGCCTTCCCGGTGCAGGACATCGATAATCCCACCGATGACATGGAAGGATGAGACGAAGTTCGGACCACCGTTACCGACGAACATCCGGACGCGATCACCCACCTGGGCCTGCATCGCGTTGTCCCCGGTGATTCCCTGGAACTGCCCGTTGAAAAGCACGTAGTTCGGCTGCTCTCGCCACTGGGCGTCGCCGTCCCAGTTCGCGTGTCCGCCCTGGTTCGGCCGCAGGTCAGTGTAGAACTCTCCCTGCATGATGTAGAACTCTTTGTCGACTTCCGGAAGGCCGGCTTCAGGCTCGACCACAATCAGGCCATACATACCGTGGCCGACGTGCGTCGGAATGTGCGGCACCGCGCAGTGATAGACATAAACGCCCGGGTGCAGCGCTTTGAATTCGAACGCGCGCGTCTCGCCGGCCGCGACCGTCGTGGCTTCCGCTCCACCGCCCGGGCCCAGCACAGAGTGCAGGTCGATGTTGTGCGGGTGCTGGCTGTTGGCGTTGTTCGTCAGGCGAATCTCAACCGTATCGCCCTCGCGAACACGAACCATCGGCCCCGGGACCGTGCCGTTGAAGGTCCAGAACCGGAAACTGGTCTCTTCGTCAATCCATCCGTCCAGCTCCACTGTTTCCAGTTCCACCAGCACGTGTTCGGGAGAGGTGCGCGTTATCGGACCGGGAATGTCCGCCGGATCCTTCGCGATCCGGACTGCGTCCGTGGAGGGTCCGTCTTCATCCTCTGCAGCCTGCGGGTGATCATCACCTTCAGCATCATCTTCAGTCGCAGCGGCAGCTTCGCCGTTTTCTTCGTCATCGTCGTTGCAGGCGCTCAAAAGGGCGCCAACTGCTGGAACTGCGAGACCCAGCGCAGCCGCCCGCTTCATAAAACCGCGTCGAGAAAGTCCGTCGTTCATCGAGATCGTCATGTCAGTCCTCCTGTACACTCCTGCGCTCACCATTCGGTCGGGGTAGCTCATTTATCGTTGTGTACAGCTTAGGTTCTGGCGGGGTTCGTCAACACGCATTGATGGGTAGTTTTTCGCGCAAGTAAGGGGTAGCTAGCTTCCTACCCTCCCGGATAGGGACACATCAGTCCGAACACACCGGGAGGCGGGCACCACACTGGGCACCAGTGACGTTGAGAACGTCACAGTCGACGATCCTCCGGACCTGGCTAAGTAGCACGACGGGGCCAACACGGGTTAAGCTTGAAGTCACCGGGATCCGTGAACGACCCAATTACACCGAGATGGAGGATCCGGCTAATGCGAAGAAGACATGCATTCACTTTCAGCGCAGTCGTGCTCGTCTTCGCTGTCATCGCCAGTGCGTGCGGCGGTATCGATTCTGCCGGGGACCGGATCTCCGGATATTTCGGCGAATCGACCAGTGATCGGCTTGAGAGTCGGATCGACAGTACCGTCGCGAGGTTGACCGACCGTGGCGCATCTGATCTCGATGTCCGGGCAACTGAGACAGTGACCCTTCAACAGCTACAGGAAGCGGGAATTCCAGTGGGTTCAAACACGATCGCGTGTAACGAGCCACTCGATCTGGTGCTCGTTGAAGGTATATTCGACAGCGACGACATCTTTGCCACCGGAGTCTCACTCGCCGGCGGTACGTTCGAGGGCGTCGCGATGCGCCTGGTGGCCGAAATCTATGATCCGGACGAGGACATGCCGCTCGGCATGATCGGCGGTCAGGATGGCGGTCAGTTGACCGGTATCTCACAGGACTCGTCGGTGGCGTCAGGACAGATCGACGGGTCATTGATGCTCGGCGGAGGCGAAGAGTATCAGGACGACGCGCTGATTCCTGAATCCACCTGTCAGTAGTTCAGCGAGCCCTCCGTCACGAACATGAGAACTGCACGAGACGACGCCGGGGATGATCCCCGGCGTCATGTCATTCAACACGAACTCTGGTGAATTTGCGGCTATTCACCCATCTGACCGAGTTCGTACTCTTCTCCGTTCAGATAGATGACGACGTGGTTCACCTCGTCGAACTGCATCGCCGTGGCGTTGATCTGCTCCACAAACCGCGGGTCATCGCACACGCCCGCGATTCCGGGATTGCCGACCAGCCAGATCTGCGCGACGCCTTCGGACACGCCGACCGAGTGAACGAAGATCGGCTGCCCCTCGAAGAGGTTTGAAAGCTCAGGATGATCATAGGAGAACATCTTCTGGAGCGCGGCCCGGACTTCGTTCTCCACCGTCACCTGCTGGTGAATGGTCGTATCAACAGTCACGAGACTGTCTTCGCAGCCGAACTCCCAGCCCTGCTGGCCGGCGTCGCCGGGCGCATACAGGCCGACGTGGATGTCCTGCGTGGCGTGACCCTGGTCTCCGTAGCGCCACAGGTAGTAGTGCAGGCCAACGTTGCCGGACTCCACCTGCCAGCCGTCCGGATTATCTGGCGTATACGTCAGGCAGCGCCGCTCGAAGCACTGCCAGAGCACGTCAGTCGGATCGTCACCGACGAGCACGGTCGCCCAGTACGCCTCGGTGATCGGGTACCCGGTCGCGTAGAAGGGATTTAGGAAAAGGTCATCAGTGAAATAATCACCGTCCTCGTAGACCAGGCCGTCATCGTTCATGAAACCCCAGAAAGGGGAGGCAACGGTGTTGTTCACGCCTTCGATCTCGACCTCATACATGGCGGTCACGCCATACTCGTCGTATTGCTCGTCGACAACGATCTCGTCTTCGCGAACCGCTTCGTTGATCAGCGTTCCTTCTTCGCGGGCACTTTCGAGGCGCAGGTCGAGTTCGTCGATCTTGGCGTACGTCATGCCCGGAATCACGTTAATATCACCGGCAATCGGGATGTTGGCCGGCTCGATGCTGTCGTCGAACTCGTCATCACCTATCTGGATCCGGCCCTCGACCATTTCGACGACCAGCAGGCCATTGGTAACCTGCCAGAGTTCGCCGGTGTCAGCCGTGGGATCGTTAATTTCCATGCGCGATTTGTCGAAGTACTGCACCTGCCGGATACCGTCCGGCGAATCAGCGTACTCCTCCAGAAGCGAGTCGGTGTTCGGGGCAGGGCCCCACATCCAGGTGCGATCGACCTGGCCCTCGAGAACCGGACGATCGGTTCGCTCCCAGCGCTCCTCGAACGACTGGTTGGCGAAAAAGTAGTCATCTTCCTGGGCCTGTCCGGTCAGCGGAGCAAACGCGGTGACGATCAGACCCGCGGCGAGAATGACGGCCACTGGCGCGCTGAGCAATGACCTCACGAAAAACCTCCCTGAATCTATGCGTTGCGTAATGACGTAACAGCGAGCTGAGCGGTCACGAATGACCACTCTCCGGGTGTGCATGACGCATGCCTCGGCCCGGCTGTTACAATACGACAGCCACTTGTCCTTTCGGAATTATTTCGCGCGGGCAAGGGAGCATGGAAGTTCTCAGGATTCCGTGCAGTGGAACTCGTACTCTCGGACCTCGAATTCGAATGAACCGGGGGATTTGTGCACACGCGGATAAACGGAAGGGCGATTTAATGTACGGCACAGTTGCACGGTTGCGGCCCAGGTCCGGCCAGGTTGATGAACTCCTGCGCCTGAGCGATGAATGGCGGAAAGAAATCGGATCGAAGACGGACGGGTTCGTTGGTGAGTACGTTTTCAAACTCGACGAAAACCCGGACGAGTACATCCTCGTCGCGCTTTTTCGGGACCGCGAGGCCTATCGCGCGAACGCCGAGAAGCCGGAACAACACGAGTGGTATCTGCGTATGCGCGAAACACTCGAATCGGATCCTGAGTGGAACGACGGCGAGGTCGTCTACTCTTCCTAGACCGGTTCTCACTAGCGTTGAGGAGCGGCGTCGGGGCCGATCCCTCGACAGACTCGGGTCAGGCTCTCCCTGTCGGCTCGGCGATTGGCACGGACTGATTTACCCGGAGCTGGCTGCCTCGATTTCTCCACTGCGCGACTCGGCGTTCGCCTCGTCGCTCGGGTCGAAATGACGTGGGTGGGGTTGAAGTCTCGGCCATCGCTCGGATCCGCGATACTGCCCCCGAGTAATCGTCGGCGTCCGCCACCTGAGTATGAAAAGCACGTCATCTCGAGCGAAGGGCCGCGCCAGGTACGCCTGCCGGCACCACCCGGGGCGTTTGGCGCGGCCCGAAGTCGAGAGATCGAGGCCGCCCATTTCCGGCTTGCGCGCCCCGTGTCAACGACGAAACGTTCACAGCAGCGACGCCGAAGCGATCGTGCGACCCTGCATTCGCATTGAATTGCATTCAATGTCTCTGAGTAAGAGTCTAGCCGCCCGTGACCGCGATTGCCTCGACTTCCAGCAGATACTCTGGCTGAGCCAGTGCGGAGATTACGACCGACGTGTTCGCGGCATGGGTCAGGCCGTATTCGCTCCGGGCCGCATTGACCGCGTCGCGGTGCTGCAGGTTCGTCATGTACGTCGTTGTGGTGACGACGTCGTCCAGGGACGCGCCGGAAGCCTTCAGCACTCGTGACATGTTCTCGTAGAGCTGGCGGGCCTGCGCATTCGCGTCACCGCGTCCGACGACGTTGCCGTCCGCATCGGCGCCGACCTGCCCGGCGAGGTAGACCGTGTCGCCCGCGACGACCGCGTGTTCGTACCGGCCGGAGACGGTGTGGACATCCGCCGGCGTGATGACCCGCTTTTCGGTTCCGAGCACCGCGACCGCCTCGATCTCGACCAGGTAATCGGCCGTTGCCAGGCTCGGAATGACCACCAGCGTGCTCGGGCATCCCCGGAGGCCGTACTTTCCCCGGGCAGCGCGTACTGCCTGGATGTAGGCCGGGTTCGTGACGTAGAGGCAGGTATACACAACGTCGTCCGCCGTTCCGCCGGCCGCTTCCAGCACCCGGATCAGGTTCTGCGCGGCCTGATCGGCCTGTTTCTCCGCATCTCCGGTCCCAACGAGATTCCCCTCCGGATCAAGCGCGATCTGACCGGCAATGTACAGCGTGTCGTCAACCTGGACGCCGTGCGTATATGTTCCCGGCGTCGCATGAACATTGTCCGGCGCGAATAAACTGCGCTCGCCACCGATGTGGGCGATTCCGGACATCTCCACCATCATCGTCGGATTCGCCAGGCTTTCGACGACTGCCAGCGTGTTGGTCGAAGTGTTGAGCCCTTCGTTCCTCCGAGCAGTGCCCACCGCCTGGCGAAAACTCACGCTCGTCGGATAGACGCGATTCATCGCCACGTCCGCAAATGATGCCCCGGCAGCC
>SKKR01000072.1 GCA_007123655.1 Thermomicrobiaceae bacterium | reverse complement strand
TCGAGATCAGAATCGTCAGCGCGCCGAAGCTGTCACCAGACGGTCAAGTGGTCGCCTACACGGTGACAGAACTGGACGACGACACGAACGACGAGCGTTCCTCGCTGAGAATCCTCGCGCTTAATGACCGCGTAGATCGAGCGCTCACCTCGAGTGATTTCAGGGACCATAATCCCGCCTGGTCTCCAAACGGCAACTGGATTGCATTCACCAGCAATCGAAGCGGCGAGGAGCAGCTCTGGGCTATCCGAATTGACGGAGGCGAACCAGTCAAGATAACCGAGCTTCCCGGCGGGATCGCGGACCATTGCTGGAGCCCGGACGGACGAACGCTCGCGTTTACATCCAGAGTAGGCCCACCTCCCCCGGAGGAAAACGAACCGCGGCGTATTACCACTATCCGTTACCGATTCGACGGGCAAGGCTATCTGAACGATCAGTACAGTCAACTGTTCATCGTTGCGTTTGACCCTGAAGAGGGGCACGGGGGCGAGGCGACGCAGCTTACGGAGGAACCCTGCGAGCATACGCAGCCGTCATGGTCACCCGGCAGCAAAGAAATCGCGTTTCGGGCGGCCAGACACGAGGACTGGGAGCTGGGCGTGATCTCGGACATCTGGACGATCCGGTCTGACGGATCCGGCCCCAGACGCGTGACCAGTAACGACAACGCCTGGAGCCAGCCGGTATGGTCGCTGGACGGCACGGAGTTGCTGATTCTGGGACCGAGCGCCTTATGCCGGGCCGGCTACGCGAACGTCGAGATCTGGCGGGTGCCGGCAGCGGGAGGAACGCCCGAGTCCCTCACGTTCGGGGAGGACCTGTCGGTCGGCGACAGTGTTCTGGGAGACATCCCGCGCTTCCAGTCGGATCGCGTCCAGATCGATCCCAGCGACGGATGCGTCCACTTCATCACCAGCACAGGCGGAAACACGCACATCTACCGGGTTGATCGGGAAGGTGCTGTCACGCCGGTGGTTACCGGGAACCGGCGCATCGGCTCCTTTCAGTTGCGCCCGTGTGGGGGTTATGTTTTCAGCGCATCGAGTCCCACCGAACCCGGCGATCTTTATCTCACCGATGAGCGTGGCGAGCAGGAGTCACGCCTGACGGACGTAAACGGAGCCTGGCGGCAATCGGTCCAGCTGGCCGAGCCAGAGGAGCTTGTCGCGGTATCCGCGGACGGGACATCGATCCAGGGGTGGATACTGCGACCTGCAGACGCAACCGCTGGAACCAGGCTGCCGATGACCGTCCAGCTCCACGGTGGCCCGCTGGCGCAGTACGGCAACGGTTTCATGCATGAGTTCCAGATGCTCGCAGCTCAGGGGTACGTGGTCCTGTATGGCAACCCGCGAGGCAGCACCGGTTACGGTGAGGAATTCGCCGGTAAGCTCATCGGCGGATGGGGCGAGGCGGACCAGCCGGATGTGATGGCGCTGATCGATGCAGCCATTCAGCGAGGCGGGATCGACGAGAACCGGATCGGCGTGCTCGGCGGATCCTACGGCGGGATACTCACCAACTGGCTACTGGGTCACAGCGACCGGTTCCGAGCGGCGATCACCATGCGATCCTGCTCCAACTACGTCTCCATGTACGGGACCGACGATATCAGCTTCAACACGAACGTCTACGCATTCGGCGTGGATCTGTTTGAGGATCCGGATCTCTACTGGCGGTTGTCGCCGATCACTTACGTCGACCAGATCGATACACCGCTGCTCATCATTCACAGTGAACAGGACTACCGATGCCCGATCGAGCAGGCAGAGCAGCTGTTCATCTCACTGAAGCGGTTGAATCGAACGGTCGAGTTCGTCCGTTTCCCGAACGAGAGCCACAACCTCTCCCGCAGCGGGAAACCGCATCACCGGATCGAACGCCTGGAGAAGATCAGCGACTGGTTCGCCCGCTGGCTGTAGGATCAATGACGCGGCTGCCGCAGCGCGGCTAAAACCTTACACCTCATCAGTCGTATCGCCGGACCGTTCGCGCATTCGTTCCCGGCGCGTCTTTCGCCGGCGTGTCTCCTCTTCCTGCTCGGCTTCCAGCGCGGCCTCGTCCCAGGTGAGTTCGTAATCAGCGATATGCACGGTATCGCCCGGTGAGATCCCCAGATCCTCGAGATGATCCGAAATCCCGGTGCGCTCCAGTACTCGCTGGAATCGATCAGACGCCTCTTCGTTGCCGAAATCGGTCATCCGGGTCAACCGTTCGATCCGCTGGCCGTGAACAGCGTAGTGATGCGGGGATATCCGTTCCGCTTCCCAGTGGTCTTCATCCTGTTCGAGCGTGTAAACAACGCGCTCCTCCGGAGCAATTTCCGGGCCCGGAGCCGGAAGTCCCGCAACCGCGTCGCCGACCGCATGCATCAGCCTGTCCACGCCCTGTCCCGCCACGGCCGAAATCCTGTAGCTCTCGTATCCCGCTTCAGCGACCGCGGCTTCGATACGCTCCAGATTCTCCTGTGTCTCCGACAGATCAATTTTGTTCACGGCGACGATCTGCGGGCGCTCGGCGAGCACCGGTGAGTACTCTGCGAGTTCCCGGTTGATGCTGTGGAAGTCCGCGACAGGATCACGTTCTTCGAGTCCCCCGGACCCATCGATAACGTGCAGGAGCAACCGGCACCGTTCGATGTGTCGGAGAAACTCGTGCCCCAGCCCGACACCTTCCGCGGCGCCCTCAATGAGCCCGGGGATATCCGCCAT
>SKKR01000556.1 GCA_007123655.1 Thermomicrobiaceae bacterium | reverse complement strand
GACTTCGTCATCATCATCGGCAGGCTCGACATCATCGTCTTCGTCGTCGTCTACCGGCTCGACATCGTCGTCATCATCGTCAACGGGTTCGACTGCCGGTTCGTCCGGCTCGTCGTCGTCATCGTCGTCAACCTCGCAGGCCGCCAGGAGCGCGCCGAGCGCCGGTGCGGTGAGACCGACGGCGATGGCTCGTGTCAGAATCTGGCGTCGGGTGTAGACGCCGCTCTGCACCACCTGAAGTAGTTCTTCGTACGAGTTAGACTGACCCATAGTGAAACCTCTCCTCCTCAACTGAGGTAGATGTCGTGGCCAGGCACCGCTGATGCCGTGCTGGTCGACCGGTAATCGCACTCTAGCCAGTCGGCGTGTGTTCTGTCAACAGTTGTCGCCAAGTCAATTGCACAAGCCGGCGGATCTCGCCGCTAACCCGTGATCCTGCCCGGGCGTTCCGGACCGCGCTTGAACTTGAGCGGACACATTTCTACATGGCACAGGAGATGGCGCGGAGTCAGGCATGAACCGAGTTGGCCAACAGCCTCAAGCTAACGGTCCGGTGGGGAATCGATAAGTCACGGGCCATCCTCTCCGTGGGGCCCGGTGACTCATTATCGATCGGCAGCAGTTGACGGAGGCCGCGCACTGGTCGATACTCGTGATGCGCGTGCGACATCTACAGAAATTGCCTGGTTATGTAGGGCCTCGCGGCGCTCCGAAGCGGGTCGAGCCTGGTGTGCTTGACATCTTCATTATCGGATCGCTCCGGGAGGATCACGTGATCACGTGAATGTTCGACCAGGTCGTATCGCGCCTGGGAAGAACTCGCGCGTGGATCGACAGTCATACCGGAAGAGAGGGCTGCCGTGTCGACGGACTCCGGATCGTTCATCAGATTGCGGAATGGCCGGGCTGTCGGTTTCGCCGAGTTCGGTGATCCGTCCGGGTTCCCCGTGTTGCACTTCCATGGCTTTCCGAGTTCGCGTTTCGAGGGAAGCCGGCCGGACAACGGCGTGGCTGCCCAGCGCTGCGGAGCGAGAGTAATCGTGGTGGAACGTCCCGGTATCGGACTCTCCGACCCGCAGCCGTACACCATTGCGACCTGGCCTGACATCGTCTCTGAGTTCGCGGACGTGATAGGGCTCGACCGGTTCGCGGTTCTCGGACTTTCGGCCGGCGGCAAGTACTCGGCGGCGTGCGCCTGGAAACTTCCGGACCGTGTGGTCCGCGCCGGCATCATCAGCGGCACCTGCCCGTACGATATTCCCGGCGCCTGGACGGCAATCAGCCGGCAGGACCAGATGTTCTATCGCATCGCGTCATGGACCCCGTGGCTACTACGGCTTGTCCTCTGGAAGTTCGCCCGGGACATACGCAAGGACCCATACAGCGTGCTGTCGCTGTTCTCCGATGTTCCCGCGTGTGACCACGCCGTGCTGGAGATGCCTGATGTCCAGCGCGTGTTTGCTCAGTCTGTCGCCGGTGCGTTTGCTCGAGGAACGCACGGGGTGGCGCATGACTGGAAACTCGAAGCAAGACCGTGGGGTTTCTCGCTCGGGGACATCCGGGTTCCGGTTCATATCTGGCACGGAAACGAAGACACGATCCAGCCGGTGGAGCATGGCCGAATTCTGGCCGACGAACTCTCACAACCGCACGTCAGGTTCTTTCCGGAAGAAGGTCACGTCTCCGTCTACGTCAATCACTACGAAGAGATTCTCGATGATCTGTTGAGTGGTGGAACGTCACGCGACGATCGCGAGACCACCCCGAATGCGTGACGGTCCACGTCACAGCGAGGTCGTGCGCATCACACTCGAAATCCCTCCTGAGTTGCCTTCGAGACCGGCGGGACTGAGTTCGGATGACCCGCTCCCGAGTTGACATCGTCACGTCTGACCGAGTCCGGCCGGATTCGAGGTATGTGCGGCACGGGTGCTCCCCGCGCGAATCAGTCGAGGAACTGATTGATAAACGCCTGGTCATCGACCATGTCGTCTCGGTACAGTAGCGCTTCTCTTCGATCCGCGCCGGCCACGGGAACACTGGCACCGGCAAGGACGCCTACCGACGATCGGAAACCGCGGAGTTACCCGACGCGAATCAATGAATGATGCTGTTAAGTTAGCATGCATGTATTAGTAAGTGGTGAGCTAAGCCATGTATGTGTCGAAAGCGACACATAACAGTCAACGTGCGTCGGCTGATGCTCGAGCCCCAGGTTCCCTCAGGCCCGATCCCTGGCAGACCCGGCACGACTCTTGCATAGTCCATGGTGAGCAGTGTCTGAACCGGCTAGCGCGGATGATTTCGAATTGCGAACGTACGCGTTATTCACGACACGCTCCAGAGCGAAGCTGAAACGCCCGGCCGGCCTGTCGTAGAATTATGTTCTGATGCAGTTTTGTTGAATGCAGGTGAGCGAACGATTTCCCTTCGAGTTCGATCGCTGGATCGATCGGCCTCGTCGGTGAATCGCAGAAATTGAGGTCACCATGCGTACGATGATGACTCAACATCACGAGAAGAGACATCCGGATATCAGCAGACCGGCGCCCGGCGCCGCGGTTGTCCTGGTGACCTATACCCTGGTTCCGCTCACGCTGCTGACTTTTCTTGTCGGAACGCTGCTGCTATTTGCCGATTCGCTTCTTCGTTACCCCGGCGCGCTCGAGTACCAGGTGCTCAACATGATCCGGGGAATCGATCTGGCGTTCGCCG
>SKKR01000582.1 GCA_007123655.1 Thermomicrobiaceae bacterium | reverse complement strand
GATGACCATCGATTCGATCTCCTCGATGGATGTAAACGCGGAGAGCACCCGCACCGGGCGTGATTCACCAGCGTTGCCGATGTCTCCGGCCGGTGCCGAGATGTTGTTCGCCTGTAGAACGTTCGAGATTTGCTCGGGGGTTTGACCTCGGTCCCGCAGCTCATCCGGGTCGAAGCGAATCGCTACCTGGCGCGTCAGTCCGCCGAGCACGTCGACATTCTGGACATCGGAAATCGCGCGGATCTCCGGCTCGATCTGTTGCTGTGCGATGCGCTCCAGTTCAGGTATCTCCAGATCACCGGAAAGGCTGAACTGGACGACCGGAAGCGTCTGGTTCAGGTTGAGCCTCGAAACGTTCGGTGTGCCGGCCACCTCACCAAGACTTGTCCCGGCGACGCCGCTGGAGATCTGCTGTTCGGCCCGCATCATGTCGTGCCCGAAGTCGAACTGCGTCACGATGATGGATACGTTGTCGGCCGACACCGTGTTCATCGAACGCAAGCCGTCGACACTGCCGATGGCACTCTCCAGGGGGATGGTCACTTCGTCGGCCACATCTTCAGCCGCGGCGCCTGGAGCCTGGGTGATCACGGTGACGATCGGGAATTCCAGGTCCGGAGTCAGCTCCTGGTTGATGTCCAGCGTCGCGTAGACGCCGCCGGCGACCAGAGCCAGTGCGATCAGTAACGTGACCGAGGCACGTTTGAGCGAGATTTCGATGAAGCGTGACACGTTCTACCTTTCTGGGAATCTGGATCTGTCGACTCAGGAGAGGTCGTCAGTCTTGATCAGGTCGTCTTCCGGCGATCTGCCCGAACGTTTCCAGGAGTCGGCCAGGAGATCGAGCGCCCTGAGTACCAGGTCGAGCTCGTCGTCAGAGAGGTGATCGGTAAGTTCCGCAATGCGCTGCTGCCCGATAACCCAGAACTTGGAGACGGTCGAACGCCCCTCTTCGGTGAGGTCGCAGGTGACGACCCGGCGGTCGACCCGGTCGTGATCGCGCTGGACCAGCTCCTTGGATTCCAGACGATCCACCAGATTCGTGGCCGAGGAGAGACTGATTCCGAGGAAGCCGGCGAGATCGCCCATCCGCTGCCGGCCGCCGGCCAGGTAGACGAGCGCCTTGAACTGTGGCATCGAGAGCTCGTGCTCCGGCCACTCGTGGGCCATCTGCACGTGCATGTAGGTCGAGATGTCGTGTGAAAGCTGGGCGAAGCGTTCGATCTTATCTGTGCGGTCCGACGGGGTCATTCCAGTCCATTCACGGGTCAATACTTCAAGGTACTTGAATAATCCTACAGTGCTGAACCACTCGATGCCAGGGGATTATTCCCGTTGGTTCAAGCATCACCGCTACTATGCAAGACTCGTGCTAGGATCACGGTCGGTGGCGCAGATGCGCCGGTGGAAACGCTTGCCCTGGAGGTCGACACCTCGCCATGGAAGATCGAACGACGCTGCGAGCGGAACTCCGGCGTGAAGTCGCCGGATTATGCGCCCGGTTCCCGGATGACTACTGGCGGCGACTCGACGCCGAGAACGAGTATCCGGAGGAATTCGTCCGTGCGATGTCCGACGCCTCGTTCCTGAGCGTGCTGATCCCGGAAGAGTACGGTGGGCTCGGCCTGGGCGTGGTGGAGGCTTCGATCATTCTTGAGGAGGTCCATCGCTCCGGCGGCAACGCGGCGGCCTGCCACGCGCAGATGTACATTATGGGGACGCTACTCCGGCACGGCAGCGAGGAACAGAAACAAAGGTATCTTCCGGCGATCGCGTCCGGAGAGCTGCGGTTGCAGGCGTTTGGGGTGACTGAGCCCAACTCCGGGACCGACACGACCAGGCTGCAAACCCGCGCGGTGCGCGACGGCGACGAGTTCGTCATCACCGGACAGAAGGTGTTCATCTCCCGTGCCCTGCATTCGGACCTTATGTTGCTTCTGGCCCGGACAACGCCTCTGGATAAGGTCGAACGCAAGTCCGACGGCCTGTCCGTGTTTCTTATCGATCTTCGGGAAGTACCGCCGGACCAGTTCTCGGCGCAGCCAATCGAAACCATGATGACGCACCACTCGACGACGGTGTTCTTCGATAACCTGCGGATTCCCGCGAGCAGTCTGATCGGTGAACAGGATCGCGGGTTCCGGTACATCCTGGACAGCATGAACGCGGAGCGTATCCTGATCGCAGCCGAGTGCGTTGGCGATGGAGACTGGTTTATCGAGCGTTCGACGCGGTACGCGAACGAGCGTGTCGTGTTTGACCGGACGATTGGGCAGAACCAGGGTGTCGCGTTTCCGATCGCCCGGGCGTATGCGAACGTCCGCGCGGCGGATCTCATGCGCTGGCAGGCAGCCGAACTCTTCGACGCGGGAGTGTCCTGTGGCGCGGAGGCCAACATGGCGAAAATGCTGGCGGCGGACGCGTCCTGGGATGCGGCGAACGTGGCCATTCAGACCCATGGTGGGTATGGCTTTGCCCGGGAGTACGACATCGAGCGCAAGTTCCGGGAGACTCGCCTGTATCAGGTGGCGCCGATCTCAACCAATTTGATCCTGTCCTACATCGCCCAGCATGTTCTGGGATTGCCGCGTTCGTTTTAGAGGGAATGTATGGCGGAGAAACCGGGCTGGGAAGGTCGCTTCTACGAAGACTTCGAGATCGGGGACGTCTATCGTCACCCGCTCGGACGGACGATAACCACGACGGACAACATCTGGTTCACCTTC
>SKKR01000393.1 GCA_007123655.1 Thermomicrobiaceae bacterium | reverse complement strand
TCGTGCGCCTCATCGTCGTGGTACTGAACTGGGGGCGACTTCATGAAGTACGCCGACGGTCCAAGAAGGGCGCCGCCTATGTTGTTGTCCAGCGCCAGCTTTGCGCAGCGGACCGCGTCAATCACCACGCCGGCCGAGTTCGGGGAGTCCCAGACTTCAAGCTTCATTTCGACGTTCAGTGGTACATCGCCGAAGGTCGTTCCCTCGATGCGAATGTGTGCCCACTTGCGGTCCTTTAGCCACGGAACGTAGTCGCTCGGGCCGACGTGAACATTGTCAGCGTCCACGCTGTAGTCTATCTGGCTGGTCACCGCGCTGGTCTTGGAGATCTTCTTGGACTCCAGCCGCTCGCGTTCGAGCATGTTCAGGAAGTCGGTGTTCCCGCCGAAGTTCAGCTGGTAGGTACGATCAATCCGGACACCGCGGTCCGCGAACAGCCGAGTCAGCGCGCGATGAGCGATCGTCGCGCCAACCTGGCTCTTGATATCATCGCCAACGATCGGCAGATTGCGCTCGCGGAATCGCTGCTGCCAGTACTCTTCCCGGGCGATGAAGACGGGAATGCAGTTGACGAACGCGCATCCGGCTTCCAGGATCTGCTCGACATACCACTTCGTCGCCATTTCACTGCCGACCGGCAAGAAACTGACCACGACGTCCGTTTCAGTCTGCTTCAGGATTTCGGTGATATTGGCGGTCGGTCCGGCCGCCTTGGTGATGACGTCCGACAGGTACTTGCCGATCCCGTCGTGGGTCATTCCCCGGTAGACCTCGACACCGAGATGCGGTACATCACTGAACTTGTAGGTGTTGTTCGGTTCGGCGAAGATCGCCTCGGAAAGGTCTTTGCCGACTTTGTTCTGATCGACATCAAACGCGGCTGAGAATTCAATATCTCGAACGTGATAGCCGCCAAGGTCTACATGCATAAGTCCGGGAACGAATTCCGCCGGATCGGCGTTCTTGTAGTATTCGATTCCCTGAACGAGTGATGATGCACAGTTGCCGACGCCGATAATTGCTACGCGTACTTTCTTGTCACTCACCCTGTTCGACCTCCTTGATTGTCGTCATTGCCGCGCGGAAGGCATTCTGGGAAGAAGCGCTGGTCCCGTAGATCGCGAGGGTCCTGCCCAAGAATCACCTGTCAATTCTACGCGAAAAATAGGTCCAGGGCCAATCTGGGCGTATCGCATTCCTACCCTGTTCGATTATCATGGTTGTTTGTCACCGATCGATCTTCAAGGATACGCAGCGCAATCCTGGAGACCGTGCCAGCATCGAGCGATGACATGCAGGTCCTCGCCGGACACCCTCCCGGCCGGCCGAGCCGGTACCCGGTATAGATGCAGGGGCTGCACGGGATCCCGGAATGAAGCGCGATGAGCGGCCCAGACGGCACGTCTTCTGACTCGCGGACTGCGACGCCCGCCCCGTACGGCTTCCAGGCATCCACATTGGTTGGTCCGAACAGTGCAATACCCGGACAACCAAGGGCGCCAGCCAGATGCGCGACAGCACTGTCGCAGCCAACCACCAGGTCAGCTCCCGCGACGATCGCACATAACTCGGCGAAGTCGGTCATGCCGAGCAGATTGACAACTCCGCTCACATTCATCAGCGGGCTCCCGGAAATTGAGTCCCGCTCGGTTCCCACAAGGAGTACGGAACGGCCCGCTTGCTCGACAATTGTGTGCGCAACCTCGGCGAACCGGTCATGATGCCAGGAGCGTGCCGGGCTGAACTCCCCAACTTCCGTGTGGAGTACAGCGTACCCGTTCTCGACACCGCTGGTATCGAGAAGCCGTTCTGCCGCCGCTGCGGATCCGGATGGAATGTCGAGCACCGGCGGCTCTCCGGTTGACGCGGCGCCGATTTCTTCGACGACCCGGAGTCCATACTGCCACTCCGGCAGCGCCCCGAAGCCGTAGTCGATGGCCCGGTGGGTTAGAAAAGAGCCGCGACCGTTGTCGAGCCCCACGCGAACAGGTGCCCCGGTCACTCGCGCGAGTTCGCGGAACTTCAGTGCCCCGAAAGACGTCGTCAGGTGGTGCAGGAGAATGACGGCTCCGTACCCGGCGGTTCGGAGCCGCACGCTCAGTCGCCCGAGCTCAAGCGCTCCGCGGGGAGAGAAGAGGCCACGAACGCGATCAAACCGGTGCTTTTCGAGGGTGATCACCTGGTCAACTGCCGGCGACAGCCGGTAGACGTGCGCACCGACGCTGGTGGTCAGCACGTCGATTCGGTTCGCCGGGTACGCACTGCGGATCGCCTGAATCGCCGGAAGCGACAGGACGGCGTCCCCGATATCGGCAAGTTTGACGACAAGAATCGGGGCCCCGGTGAGAATCACGGTGTTCCCTTCTCAGCCTCGATCTGGGCAAGCAGGACGTTGACCGTTTTTCGCGCCGCCTCGTCCCAGCTATATTGCCGGGCATGAGCCGATCGTTGCTGCACGAGAGCTGAATCAAATCGCCGCTCGGCGGCCTCCGCAACCGCGGCTGCCAGCCCCTGCGTGTCCCTGGCGTCGATAATCTGCGCGTCGGCTCCCGCCAGTTCCGGAAGTGCTCCCCGGCTGGAGATGACGACCGGGACGCCGCACGCCATCGCCTCCAGTACGGGCAGTCCGAACCCTTCATAGAGCGACGGAAACGCGAACACCGAAGCTGCGCCGTAGAGCAGTGGCAGCTGCGCGTCCGGTACGTAGCCGGTCAACCGGATACGCTCGC
>SKKR01000489.1 GCA_007123655.1 Thermomicrobiaceae bacterium | reverse complement strand
CTCTGCCGCGTGCCGGGCCCGAAACAGGAAACACTGATTTCGGCGCTGGAAAACACATCTCCCGGGCAGGCACGCGCCTTCTTCCTCAGCGAGCCGGGACCAGTACGGCTGTTCATCCGGAGACATATGCAGTTCCGCCCGGTCACCGGTCTGAGTCTGCTGGATCCAGGTGAGGACCTTCGAATGCAGCGACGCTTCCGCGGGGTCCTGGATCTGATCTCGTTGTGCGAGAAACCATCTGCGCAGGCAGAGATAGTTATTCCTGCCTTTGAGCACGGTGGGCAGAAACTCCGCAACATCTGCCACATCGGGTTCGATCTCCGCGATCCTCTTCAGCGCACGCTTCAGGTCCGGCAGATCCTTGCGATAGAGCTGATCCTGAAGCGCGATCGTGTCCGTGGACACGACCACTGGCTCCCCGGTCCGAACCGCGTGGATTACTGCAGGCAGGAGATAGGCCAGCGACTTGCCGGTACCAGTCCCGGCTTCCACCAGGAGCTGATCGCCCTCGCTGAAGGCGCGGGCGACCGCCTTCATCATGGCAATCTGTTCCGTACGCTCCTCGAAGCCGGGGAACGTCCGCTCCAGGGCGCCACCAGTTCCGGCCCAGGCGGCAAGACGATCAGCGTCCACGGTTCCGGGGTTTCCGGTCGGATCCAGCTTCTCGGGCCGATCTCGCTGCATCAGGAAGACGACTTCTGGGCCGCGGCTTTCGCCGGCGCCGCTCGCTTTCGCCAGCGCGTGAGCAAGTGGACCGAGGCTCGCCGTCTCCTGCGCTTCCTGAACGAGCTCCCGGCGAACCTGCCCAAACAATCGTGACAGCGGGGACCGCGAGACTCGCGCCAGCGTCGCCAGTCGATCCAGCGTGCCGGCATCGTACCCCTGAAGAAGCTGTAGCAACGCGAGAAAGACAGATCTGGTGGTCTCAACGTCCGCCATCGCTCGGTGGCTGGATGATACGTCGACCTCCAGCCGGTCGGCGATCGTCGCCAGGTTATAGGCGGGAAGATCCGGCATTAGAATCGTGGCCAGTTCAAACGTGTCATATCTCGGGTTACGCAGACGCAAACCCGCACCGGCGAGCATTTCGACGTCGAACTGTGGGGACTGGCCAACGATCGGATGCTTGCCGATAAATGCCTGCAGGTCAGCGGAAATCTCGCCGAAGGCGGGCGCATTCCTGACGTCGTCGTTCGTGATGCCGGTCAGTGTCGTAATATTGAATGGGACCGCCGAACGAGGGCGCACGAGGCTCTGCCACTCACCGACTACCCCGTCATCCCGAAACTTCAGCGCGGCAACCTCGATAATCTCGTCGCGCGCTGAATCCATTCCGGTCGCTTCAACGTCCAGCGCAACATATGTCGCAGTCAAACAGTTCCGTCCCCGCCAGGGTGTCGCTCCAGTAGGATTCGTCCGCCCCGATTCTACCGCTTCGGCGAGTTGTAGGGATATGCCATCAGCATGGCAATCAACTGCGCCAGCCCGGTAGCGATTGGTTCGGTCTGAATCGTCTCCTCGACGCGATGAGATCCCTCACCTCGCGTAATGCCGATGCAGATCGCGGGTATTCCCCTGGAAATCGGCACATTGGCGTCTGTGCTGGACGCATCGGTATACGGATCCATGCCGAGATCGCGCAGGATGCTCAGAGCCGTTTGCACAATGGGAGCGGATTCCGGCGTCTCTCCGGCCGGTCGTTCCCCGAGTATCTCGATCTCGCACTGGATATCACCCTGATTGCGCCGCTCGATGATCTCATCGACGTTGTCAGCCAGTGTTTCGAGCGAATCAACGTCAACCGATCGCATGTCGATAATGGCCGAGGCTCGCGGGGCGACGGTGTTGACGGACACGCCGCCTTCAACGACTCCGACGTTGTATGTCGTTTTCGGCTCGAGCGGGACATCAATCGAATCGATCTGATGAATGATGCGCCCCAGCTCATGAATCGCGCTGGGCTGGCCGAACGCACCCCAGCTGTGTCCCCCGGGCCCGGTTATCGTCACCTTGATTCGTTTCGATCCCACCGCTCCGCTGGTTACCCGTCCGAGACTGTGTCCCTCGACCGCAATCACTGCTCCGAGCTCGGACTCGAAATGGTCGACCGCCGCTCGTGCTCCACGGAGATTTCCCAGGCCTTCTTCGCCGACATTGGCGACCAGGAGCAGGTCCCCTGCCGTTTCCAATTCGAGCCGGTCCAGCGCATACGCCGCGCCCAGCAGCGTTGCCACCCCGAGACTGTTGTCGCCGATTCCCGGGCCGTGCAGCGTCCCCTCACCGCGAGTGACGTTAATGTCAGTTCCCTCAGGAAACACCGTATCCAGGTGTCCCAGCAACATGATCGATCCGGCGTCACCGGTACCAGTACGGCGAACGACGACATTGCCAACGTCATCAATAGTTGGCTGATAGCCAGCATCCCGGAACAGATCCGCCACGAATTCCGCTCGTCGCTCTTCCTGGAACGGTGGAGCAGGCACCTGGCAGATCCGTTCCGCGAGATTTGCAACGTGACCGCGTATCTCTTCGGCCTGCTGTCGATACTGCGCCAATTCTTCAGTGCGACTGTTCATGGAGGTCCTTTCAGGATCGTTTACCCGGTGACGCTTGGGGACGGAGTGAACCGTCTGCGGCATCATACGGCGTGACGTGACCGCAGTCTATGCGAAAAACTCGGGCGCGGGCATCTGTCAGGTGATGTTGACAGCCCCGGCAGCCGGTCGTAGATTTACGG
>SKKR01000006.1 GCA_007123655.1 Thermomicrobiaceae bacterium | reverse complement strand
TATGTGGACCTGAGAATCTGCCTATTAGACGCAATAACCAAGCGCTCCGGAGTTTACACTATGTGGCCGCAATCGCGCGCATTCTCAGTGAGAACGCCCGCTCCTCAAACCGCCCCTGCCTCCCGCATCCGGCCGATCTGCTCGTCATCATAGCCCAGCTCGTGCAGCACGTCCGCGGTGTGCTGGCCAAGTACCGGCGGGGCGTGCCGGATCTCGCAGGGTGTCTCGCTGAGCGCGTACGGGAACCCGGTCTGATCAACTTCGCCGAGCGTTGGATGCGGGACGCGCCGGCGTAACTGGTAGTGCTCAACTTGTGGCGACGTGAACACATCCGGCAGTTCCGAGATCGGCCCGCAGGGGACGGACGCGGCCTCCAGTGTCTCGATCACGTCCTCGGTGGTGTGCTGCGTCAGGGTTTTCTCGATCTCCGCCGCCAGCTCCTGACGTCTGGTAATCCGGCCGGCGTTGTCTGTAAACCGCTCATCTTCGAGCAGATGCTCCATACCCATCGCCGTGCAGAACCGGGACCAGATCTGGTCATTCCCGGACGCCACGTTGACGTAGTCGTCTTTCGTCCGAAACGTCTGATACGGCGCGACGATGGGGTGCGCGTTCCCGGTGCGGGCCGGCTGCTGACCGGTCGCAAAGTAGATCGCGGCCTGGTAGCTGAGCAGCGCGATGCCGCCACCGAGCATCGAGGTGTCGATATGCTGCCCTTCGCCGGTGCGTTCCCGGTGAAGCAGGGCGGACACCGTTGCGTAGGCGCCGAACATCCCGGCAGCGATGTCGGCGATCGGGACACCGAAACGGGTCGGCTGACCGTCCTCGAAACCGGTCACGCTCATCAGTCCGGACATTCCCTGGAGAATCTGATCGTAGGCCGTGTGGTTCTTCCAGGGTCCGGTCTGACCGAAGCCGGAGATCGACGTATAGACCAAATCCAGTTTCATTCGCCGGACGGATTCGTAGTCCAGCCCCAGCCGCTCCGTGGCCCCGGGGGCGAAGTTTTCGACCAGAACATCTGATTCGGCAATCAGCTTCCGGATGACCGCCTGTCCCTCCTCCGACTTCAGATTGAGTGTCAGGCTCCGCTTGTTCCTGTTGATACTCAGATAGTACGCACTTTCACCGTCGATGAATGGCGGACCCCAGGCTCGCGTGTCGTCGCCCTTGCCCGGCTGCTCGATCTTGACCACATCGGCGCCCATATCGCCGAGCATCATCGTGCAATAGGGCCCGGTCAGCACGCGCGTCAGGTCGACAACCTTGATCCCGGAAAGCGTCTGCGTCGCCATTGAATTCCTCTCTGCCGTCTTCCGACTCGGTTCCAGCTTGCACCGGGCAGTCTACCCGATCCCTGGCGGTCCGACGCCCGACGAAGAAGCAAGGACTTGTGTCTTAGCCCGTTATGCATTATGAATCAGGAAACGAAGTCCCTTGAACCAGTTCGGTTCCACGCTGTTCGCCAGAGCGGAGTAACCCTGTGTGGCCCCGCATCAGAGGTTGCCGGTCCGCACGCCGAGAGGAGCCCCCGATGTGTGCCGCAGATCCCTTTCAGGTCATCGATCAACTCAATGACGACGTGCTTGGCATCATCGCCGAGCGGCTCGAGTCCCGGGCGAAGCATCCATTTATCCAGCGAGTGATGGCCGATTATCTGGATGCGCTGGACGTCGACTCGGCGGAGACCGTCCTCGATCTGGGGACCGGGACCGGCATGGCGGCCCGGGTGGTGGCCCGCAGGCCAGGGTTCAACGGAACCGTAACCGGGATCGATCTCAGCCCGTACCTGGTTGATCTCGCCGAACGCTACGCGCAGGAAGAAGGGTTCGGAGATCGCCTCAGCTTCCGGGTTGGGGATACGCGAACGCTTGAGCTCGAATCTGATACGTTCGACACCGTAATTGCGCATACACTGTTCAGCCACATCGACCAGCCTCTCGACGCGCTGGACGAGATACGCCGTGTCCTCCGGCCCGGTGGAATGATCGCTCTGTTCGATGGCGATTACGCATCGATGACGTTCGCGCTGGACGATCCCCTGGAGGGGAAGAACAGCGACGAGAAGATCATCAGCGCAATTTCCGCCCAGCCATTCGCGATGCGAATCATGCCGAGGCTGATTCGACAGGCGGGACTCACGCTCGAACATGCCCGTGCCTACGCCATGACTGAAGTGGGTGAAGCCGACTACTGGAAGACGAGCGTGGAAACCTACGCCCGGCTCGCCGCACAATCCGGCGCGATGTCGGAAGCAGCGGCAGGCGCCTGGCTGGAGGAGGTCAAACGTTCGTCAGACGCAGGCACCTTCTTCGGCTCCTGCAACTACATCACCTACATCGTCCGCCGGCCAGCCTGAGCCCTTATCCCGAGTCCGGGAAGACCAGGGTAAACGTCACGATCTCCCTCATGGGGTGACAAGGTCCCTGAACAGCGCAATGCTCAATGCTGTTGTTCAGGGACCTCGTAACCCGTGAAGGATTCTCGGGGTCCTGGAGCTGGAACACGCGACCCTCTGACGGAGCGCAGGGCGAGCGTCTGATCACCGGACCGGCTATTCACTCCCGGAGGCAACAGGTTCCCGCGTTGACTCAAGACCGGAAGACCTGGAACGTGATCGCTGTTCAATGTGATCGGCAATTCGAGAAGCATCCCGTTCCAGTCCATGCACCATCACCGAGGACAGCGAGTAGAGGAAGAACAGCCCGAGGAAGTACATACCAGGCACGTTGCGCGCGATTCCTCTCGC
>SKKR01000241.1 GCA_007123655.1 Thermomicrobiaceae bacterium | reverse complement strand
GCGATGGGAAGGGTTGCCAGCGCCGGTCCTGGCGCAAGTGCCTGACCGATAACGCCGCTGAGCGTCAGCACGGTCGTGACGGCGATCCCGAAAATCGCCTGGTTCGCTGCCAGGAGCGCGACATTGGTCTTTTCGCGTGGGAGTGAGACCGACACGCGTTCGCCTTCCCCTGGATCCCAGGGCCATTTGCAGAACAGGGCATTCATTAAGTCTGGCCTGGCCCTGAATTCCGTCGCGGTTCCCAGTGACTTGAGCACCCGGACTCGTTAGGAGCGTGGTGACGGCCGGAACGCCTACCGGCGGAAGATGCTCCGCAGGCCCATAAAGGCCACACCGATCATCGCGGCCACCGCACCGATCGCGACCGCGGTCGCTTTCGGTTCCGGGCCGGGCAGGACCGCCTTACCGTCGTCGTAGCTCTTGAAGAGCTTGCCCCATTTGGTCTTCAGCGCTTCTTTAACCCGCGGACGGCCGACGAACGGATACCAGTACACGTTATGGTAAAAGTTCGACGCGAAGTATGACCACGGGACGATCGGTGAGCGAAGCAACGGCTTCTCCAGTGGCTTCAATGGTCCGTGGTAGATCATCTTCTGGCCCTTGCTGGCGAAGGTGTCTTCATGTATGAAGTTCCAGGGCTCCTCCGCGGAAATGTCATAACCGACAATCTCAATGTCTTTCGGATCCCCGATGCCAAGGCCCTTCTCGTGCGCCAGGCGGATGAAGTCCAGATCCATTGGATTGAACCCCTGCAGCTTGGCGCTGATTGCATCGATGGCCACCTGGTCCGCGCTCGCCAGAATGATGTCCTTCTCGTGCGGGCGCATGGCCCTTGGTCCCGGACCATCGCCCGCGAACGTGCCATCCATGACGGCGAAGACGCCGGGATGTATCTCCCGCTGAATGGACAGCAGATCAACGAGCGTCTCGTGGATGACCGCGTGTGTCCAGTGCCGGCGATGATTGAGCAGTCCGCCGAAGGCATTCTTCATGGCGCCGGTGATCGTGGTGAATACGTGTGTCTTCACAGTGGGAAGCTGAATGATGTTCTTGCCGATGAACATCTTGGGAATCTGGATCCCCTCCGGGTAGATGTCATGGAGGACCATCATCTCCGCTTTCGGCTCGTATACGGCCCACTCGACGTGTGGTTCGTAGAGGTGGACGTTCTCGACGTGGTACTTGTCCACCACGTACTTGTGCTTGTTGTTGCGCTCGCCGACGTAGGCGTCGACGACCACGGTGTCGTTGTGTCCGGCGATCAGCCGGTCGTATCCGTCCTTCTGGAGCTGACGAATGACCCCCTCGATCTGCCACGGGTTCGATGAGCATGCGGGATACCAGGTCTGCCAGGAGATGTTGATTTTGAGGATCGTCGCCAGATCCTTCGGCAACGCATCCTGGTACCCGGCAAGCTGCATCACCTCGCCAATGTCGTTCAGCACCGTCTCCGGTTTCGTCTTGAGAACGGCGACTTTGCCTTTGCCCGGAAATTCGTAGGTCATGGCAGGCGCTCCTTCAGTCCGGTTGGTTTCATGTACGACCCGCCCGGCAACGCCGGCGCGAGATCGTCACGATGGTATCACGTTGGCGGCGGTGCGGTTCGACCCTTTCAAGTGAAGCAACGCCGGGTTCGCACCGCGCGGGCTCGCCTTGTACGTACACTTATCGCGTGCTAGAATCTCCGTTGCGCAACAAGATTGCGGGAAAGCAGACGGCGTGCGACTGGCGTGACGCCGTTTTTTCGGTCATAATGGTGTGACAGGGTGTCATGTGGTGGGGCTTTCAGAAGGGATTCATGGGGTGCGTGGGGGACGCGCGCGAGGATACGTTGTCATTCTGTCATTGATCGCGGCGTTTGTCGTGGTGCCGGTTTCCGTGGGACCGGTTGCTGCAGCGGATGACTCCGACCATCCGATCACCGCGTCGAACGCGGTCGTGATCGATGGTGATACCGGCAGAGTTCTGTACGAACAGGCAATGCACGAACAGGTCGCGCCCGCCAGCCTGACCAAGATTTTCACGGCCATTGTCGCCCTCGAATCATCAACGATCGACCGCGAACTGGAGGTGGTCGAGTACGACCAGGTCGGCGAGGCGTCCATCGGGCTGGTGCCGGGTGAGCGGTTTACGCTGGAAACGCTTCTTTACGGGCTCATGCTCACCTCCGGCAATGACGCGGCAATGACAATCTCACGGGAGCTCGCCTATCTTCCGGGTGACTCCCCGCAGGAATCCGTGTCTCGGTTTCTGGACAGAGTTGACGGGACAGTGAACCGGCTCGGTCTCCAGAACACCACGCTGCGAAATCCGCATGGTCTGGATCAGAATGGACACGTTTCAAGCGCCGCGGACATCGCGGCGATGACCATGTACGCACTGGGGAACCCGATATTCATCGAACTCATCTCCACGCCATATCACGCCGCGGACGGCCGCGAGTTCTACAACGTAAACGCGCTGCTTGAGTCGTACCCCGGCCTGGTCGGCGGTAAGACTGGGGTTACCAGCCGGGCCGGCCATTCACTGGTTCAGGTAGCGCAGCGAGATGGAAAGACCGTCATCGCCGTGATTCTCGGCAGCACGCGTGAGCGCTGGTACGCAGATGCGGAGTACCTGCTTGATCTCGGATTTGAGCGCCTGCGCGAGGACCCTGACGGGGACGACCGGCCAGTCGTGGGGCTCGCCGCGAACACGACTTTCGATGTTCCCGACGTTGCCACCGACCTCGCAGTTGGCGGGAACTTCACGGTCGACCGGGTGAACGACAATGAGGCGGTGGTGCGATCCTCGAGTCCGGTCACCGAAGACGAGGCTATCTCATGGGTCTGGCCGATCGTTTCGCTTGCAACGATGGGCGTTGCGCTCGTGGTCGTGCTCAATTTCTCGACCATTGCCGGTCTCGGGGCGCTGGCGGTTGAGCGTGGGTCCCGAATCCGGTTCAGCACACCTTCAATGTTCGGGTTGTCTCCGCTGAGTTCGGCGGTTTCATCGTTGGCGCGATCCGCTCTGCCCGGGCGTCGGCGAAGGACGTCACGTGACCAAGCAAGAGGGAGCGCTCAACCCAGGGAACATACTCTCCGTGTGCGGGAACCCCAATCAACGGCCACCGTGTTCCAGGATGCGCTGCTAACCCCGGCGATGACTCGCGCGGAAAAGGCGATTCAACTGGCGATGCAATCGCGCTACCACGCCGCAACCGAGTCGTTTCGCCGCGCGCTGGAACTGGATCCGGACCTTGATCCAACGCGGTGTCCTGGCTTCTGGCGGATGCAGCCAATGGGATACATATCAGCGGCAAAGGCCTATGCGCTGGCCGGTCGAACGCGTGACGCTCGCCGGCTACTGACGGTGGTACAACTCGCGTTCAAATCGAACCACGAACTCGTCGGCTTGTTCGGACGGGCAATAAAGGCGCTGGATGAGTAAGTGGAGAGTTTGCGCATCCAGCCGAGGCCGCCGTACTCGCTCGAGCGCACGATCGGTGCATTTGCCCGTTTCCCGGAGGAACTCGTCGATCGCGTAGAGGCGGGCACATACCGCCGGCTCATTGTGCTCCAGGGACAGCCCGTCCTGGTACAGGTCGATGAACTGGATCCAAGTGCTTCGAATCCATTTCTCCGCCTGGCTCGACTTTCCGGGCATCTACCGCTTGATGAGGCCGCGGCCCGGGTAACCCGGATGCTTGCGGTCCACGAACCCCTTGACGAGCTCTACGAGACCCTGGCCAATCACCCGACGCTCTCCGTGCTGTCTGTTCATCTGGCCGGCCTCCGGCGCACAGTTGATCCCGATCCGGTTGAAGGACTCGTTTCGTCCGTTCTGGCGCAACTCATCAGTATCCGGGGTGCCGCGGTGATTCGCGCGCGGGTCGTGCGGCGTTTTGGGACATCGGTAACGTTGGATGATCAGGAGTACTGGTCGTTCCCGCAGGCGGATGCCTTGGCCGGATCGTCCGTGGACGAGCTCTGCTCGATCGGGATGACCCGCGCGAAGGCGAACGCCATACTGGCCATCGCCGCGGCGGCACTCACGGGAGAGCTCGATCTCGAGCAGCTCGAGCGGGAATCGGACGAGACTATCCGGACACACCTGATCTCCCTTCCAGGAATCGGTCCGTGGACGGCGGACTGGTTTCTGGTGAATGTCATGGGACGTATGCGCGTGGTTCCGTCGGGCGATCTCGGGATCCGGCGCTCGACCGGGAACTGGTTGCTCGGCGGCAGAATGCCCTCTCCTGACGAAGTACGGGACCTGTATGATCCGTTCGGAGAACACCGCGCGTACGTTGCGTACTACGTACTGTCGGCCGAACGGCTGGGTATTCAACCACCTTCCAATCCCTGAGTCGACATCCCATCAAAGTTGATATAGGCCGTATAAGCTGTTATACTACGGCAAGGTTAGAAGCCGGGGACCGAGGAGTGGCGATGCGCCAGAACGAACCGTTGTATGTCATCAGCGTCGCGGCACGCCTGCTCGAACTGCACCCGCAGACACTGCGGAAGTATGAGCGAGAAGGGTTTGTCGCGCCATCGCGCACGTCGGGGAACCTCCGGCTCTATTCAGCGGAAGATCTGGAATCGCTGCGTCAGGTGAAGCATCTCGTCGAGAAACGCGGGATCAATCTGGCCGGAGTGGAACTGGCGCTCCAGGTAACCAAGCGATTGCAGCGGATTCATCAGCAACTCTCCGCTCTTGACGGCGACGAAGATTCCCCGCTGCGCGGGACGATCAACGACCTGGAGAACACGCTCAGATTGCTCGGCTACACCGTCAGACGCTGACGCGCGATCGCAGATTCGCGGCCCATTATTCGGAAGGCGGACCGATCTCCGACGCCCGGGGGTCGGTTTTCTAACGCAACGCGAGATCGAAGGAGACGACATGAGTACGCAACGGTACACCCAACGGGCTCAGGAGGCGATACTCCAGGCCCAGAGCATGGCTGAGGAACAACGTCACGCTCAGCTGGACGTTGAACACCTGTTACACGCGCTGGCTCAGCAGACGGATGGCATTGTCCCGCAAGTCCTGCAGCGCCTCGGAGCCCGAGTTCAGGATGTCAACCGGGATCTTGGCGAAGCCGTATCGGCGGTTCCGAAGCTGCAATACAGTTCCGAGCCCTCGGTGAGCGGAAATCTCAGGAAGGTGCTCGAACGGGCACAGAAGGAGATGCAGCAGTTCGGGGACGAGTATGTGAGCGCGGAGCACCTGCTCCTTGCTGCGCTGGATGCGGCCTCGGAAAACCGGGCAGTCAAGGCGCTGCTGTCGCACGGTGTGAGTCGTGATCGAGTACTCGAAGTACTCGGGCAGATTCGTGGGTCGCACCGCGTGACGGACCCGAACCCGGAGGAAACGTATCAGGCCCTGGAGAAATACGGACGCGATTTGACGGAACAGGCACGCTCAGGAAAGATCGATCCGGTGATCGGGCGGGATGAAGAGATCCGGCGCGTTATCCAGGTGCTCTCCCGCCGTACGAAGAACAATCCGGTCCTGATCGGTGAGCCCGGCGTCGGCAAGACGGCAATCGCCGAAGGGCTCGCCCAGCGGATCGTTCGCGGTGACGTGCCCGAGGGCCTTCGCGACAAACACCTGATACAGCTCGATTTTGGCGCGATGGTGGCTGGCGCCAAGTACCGGGGTGAGTTCGAGGAGCGTCTCAAAGCTGTCCTGAAAGAGATTCAGGATGCCGGCGGCGAGATCGTTGTGTTCATCGATGAGCTTCACACTGTCGTCGGCGCCGGCGCGGCCGAGGGCGCGATGGACGCATCGAACATGCTCAAGCCCATGCTGGCGCGAGGAGAATTGCACGCGATCGGCGCGACGACGCTGGACGAGTACCGAAAGCACATTGAGAAGGACGCGGCGCTTGAGCGGCGGTTCCAGCCGGTCATGATCGGAGAGCCGTCCGTCGAAGATACGATCAGCATCCTGCGCGGGCTGCGTGAACGCTACGAGCTTCACCACAGTGTGCGGATTCTCGACTCCGCGCTGGTATCCGCCGCGGTGCTGTCTGACCGGTACATCACCAACCGGTTTCTACCAGACAAGGCGATTGACCTGGTTGACGAAGCCGCGTCCCGGATGCGGATGGAAATCACCAGTATGCCGGCGGAACTCGACGAGCTTCAGCGCCGGATCATGCAACTCGAGATCGAGCGCGAGGCGTTGAAGAAGGAGCGTGATGACGCGTCACGCGCGCGGCTCGAGGATCTGGAGAAAGAGCTGGCAAACCTGCGCGAGCAGGAGACGACGCTCAACTCTCAGTGGGAACAGGAACGCGAGGCGATCAACCGGCTCAGCGAACTCAAGGAGCAGATCGAAGAGACGCGTCAGGAAATCGAGCGAGCCCAGCGGTCCGCCGACTATGCCCGCGCCTCAGAGTTGCAGTATGGACAGCTGGTCCAGCTCGAGCAGCAGCTACAGCAGGAAGAGCACCGACTGGGCGAGGTTCAGCAGCATGGAAAGCTCCTGAAGGAAGAAGTCGACGCCGACGACATTGCTGAAGTCGTTGGTCGCTGGACCGGAATCCCGGTTTCCAAGCTGATGGAAGGCGAGATCGACAAGCTGAGCCGTATGGAAGGCAACCTGCATCACCGCGTGGTCGGACAGGATGAAGCGGTGACCGCGGTCAGTAACGCCATCCGACGGGCCCGTGCCGGGCTTCAGGATCCGAACCGCCCGCTGGGTAGCTTCATCTTCCTTGGTCCAACCGGCGTCGGAAAAACGGAGCTTGCGCGCTCGCTGGCCGAGTTTCTGTTCGACGATGAGCGTGCGATGGTCCGGATCGACATGTCGGAGTATCAGGAGCGGCACACGGTTGCCCGGCTGATTGGTGCCCCTCCCGGGTACGTCGGCTACGAGGAAGGCGGGCAGCTCACCGAGAAGGTGCGCCGCAAGCCGTTCTCCGTCGTGCTGTTCGACGAGATCGAAAAGGCGCACAACGAGGTGTTCAACGTGCTGCTACAGGTGCTCGATGACGGCCGTCTGACGGACAGCCAGGGTCGAACGATCGATTTCCGGAACACGGTGATCATCATGACCAGTAATCTGGGATCGTCGTACATCCAGGAAGCTGACGACAGCGGCATGGACCAGATGCGCGCGCGGGTGTTCGAGGCATTGCGCGGGCACTTCCGGCCGGAGTTCCTGAACCGGATTGATGAGATCGTCATCTTTCACCCGCTTGGGCGCGAGCACCTGGCGGAGATCGTTCAGATCCAGCTTGAGGGCGTCCGAAAAAGACTCGCCGATCGCCAGATCAATCTGGAGGTCGACGACGCAGCCAGCCACTGGCTTGCCGAACGAGGGTACGATCCTGTGTTTGGCGCCCGTCCATTGAAGCGGGTGATCCAGCGGGAACTCCTGGACCGGCTGGCGAGGGACCTGATCGACGGCAACATCCATGACGGTGACACCGTACGTGTCAGTCTGGATGAGAACGAGAACCTGGTTATTCGCGGGGTCCTCTCCGGCGCCGAGGTGGTTGCCTAGAACAGGCGGGCTCGCGCGCTACCGTATACTTATCGGGTAATGGATTCCCGGGACGATTCGTCCCGGGAACTCTATCCGGATTGCCATGTGAGGCGGTTGTCATGGACATCCTGCTCGACGTCATCAAGGTTGCGCTGATCCCTCTGATCATCCTGGTGATGCCGATCCTGTTCGTGCTCGTGCTCGATATCGCCGCGCACCTGCGTGAGTTGTTCGGCCAATAGCAGCGCCGGAGCGGCAACGGTGTCACGCTGCCGCCGGCGCATGGTGTCGGGTGACCGTATGGATGTTACCCAGATCGGTAGATTGATCCTCGTCGCCGGTATCGCGCTCGTCGTCCTCGGCGGCGTTTTCATGCTCGCCGGGCGAATCCCGATCATCGGTCAACTGCCAGGTGACATCCAGTATGAGCGGGGCAACACGACCGTTTACATTCCCATTGCGACCATGATCCTGATCAGCATCGTGCTCACGCTGGTTCTCAACCTGATCCTTCGCCGGTAGGACCGGTGCTTCAGCGTCAGGACGTTGCTGCCATCCGTTCGCCTGGCGTCGAACCGTCAGGTGTCCCCTCGGAGAACCTGGCACTGTCTGGAATCTCATCGGGTGGCAAACCGGAGACCGCCTCGATACGCCCGGACATGTTGAAAAACGAGATGAGGGCCGTTGCTTCGTAGATTCCCTGCTCGTCCCAACCCGCTTCGCGAAGGCTGTCGATGTCACTGTCACCGATCATGGCCGGCGCCTCGGTGACTTTCTTGGCGTAGGTCAGAAGCGCTCGTGTCTTTTCATCCAGGTCGTATTGCTGCCAGGTAGAGGCAAACTCTGCAGCCATGTGTTCGTTGCCGGTGAGGCGGCGAACTGCCGCCGTGTGCATCCCGAGTCAGGGAGCACCGCCGATCGCTCCGTTGACGACGGTCGCGAGCATCTCGCGTTGGAGCCTGGTCATCGGTGAGTTCTTCCGCATGTGCAGGTGGTTGTAGATCATATTGGCTGCGAAGCCGATTCGCAGGCTCGGCAACAGGAGTTTCATGATACCGGGTACGACGCCGTAGTTCGACTTTGATTGACGAAGAATGAACCGTTGCAGGAATCCACCGCTGGATTCGTCCACATACATGATTCGTGACACAGTACACTTCCCTTCCAGATAGACACGTACGTCGGATCGTCGGTTCGAGCCGGTGCCGAAGACTGTGCGAGTGAATGAACAGTAGTGTACACTGAATATACGATAGCGCAGATCCGCGCCGCTGTCAATATTCATTGAGCAGTGGTGTTCATTGGAGTAACTCGGTGGCACGACAGTACACCAAACGAAAACGTGCACAGAAAGAGCAGCAAACTCGCGACGCGATCGCCAGGGCCGCTATGGAACTGCACGAAGAACTTGGCCCTGCCCAGACGACGATAAGTGCAATCGCCAAGCGCGCAGGCGTGCAACGCCTTACCGTCTATCGCCACTTTCCCGACGAGCGGGACCTGTTCGCGGCGTGTTCGAGCCTCTACGACGAACTCAACCCGTCGCCGGATCCATCCGACTGGCTCGATAGCGATGATCCCGAAACACGTCTCCGCACGGGCTTATCCGAGATCTATGACTATTACGACCGGACCGAGCCCATGTTATCGAAGGTCTACCGGGACCTTGAGCTCAAACCTGTGCTGAACGATTCGATGGACGATGTCGGACAGTATTTCGAAGAGGTTCTCCGGGTCCTGACTGAACCGTGGACCAGTTCGGGACCGGGTGATCGTTTCATCGTCGCGGCGATCGGACACGCGACGCACTTCATGACCTGGCGATCGCTCGTTCGCTTCCAAGGGCTTTCGAATGAGGAAGCGATCGACCTGATGGTCAGCCTGGTGAAGTCGGCCAGGAGCTCCGAGATCGCAATCGAAGGGTAACGACGCTCCAGGGAACATTTTCGACCCCTCCGTCGTCTTGTTTGCAGACCTGCCCGGGTGGAACAAGGCGCAGTTTTCCTTGACGGATCGAGGAGGAGAAGATGTTCTCGAGATACCTGCTGTCAACAGTTGTGATCCTGTTCGTACTTCTTGTGGCCGCCTGCGGTGGCGACGGCGACGAAGATGAACTTGCTTCGGTGCAGAGCACCAGTGATTCCCCGGCCGTCGAGCCTGACGTTGACGAGGAGGTGGATGAACCAGCGATGGACGCGGACGTGGCGGGGGAAGACGCGGAGAGGTCCAGAAGCGGGGCGGCTCAGATATCAGCCGACGCGTTTGACCGGCGCGTCATCCGAAGCGCGGAACTCGAGCTGTACGTGACCGACGTCCGGGCGGCGGTTCGTCACGAACGAGAGCTCGCTGCCGACTACGGCGGGCATGTCGATTCAAGTTCTTCTCGCTCGCTGGAGGACGAAGAGTTCGCTGAACTGCTTCTGGAAGTTCCCTCGTCTGATTTCGATACCGTGCTGGATGCGCTCCGTGACAGCCGGTACGTCGAGACGGTTGAACACGAGTCGACCAGTTCCCGCGATGTCACGGAGGAGTTTGTCGATCTTCAGTCCCGCCTTGCCAACCTGGAGTCTACCGAGATCCGCTTCGTGTCCTTGCTCGATGAGGCGGACACGATCGATGAAGTGCTCAACGTCGAGCGTGAGATAAGCCGGATCCGCGGCGATATCGAGCAAATTCAGGGCCGGATTAACTATCTCGAGCAGCGAACAAGCTACTCGAAAATTCATGTCGCCTTCTACCCGGTTGCGGAGGAAGAAGAGAACGATGAGATCGTTGCTCCGCATTTCACTCCGGGAGAAACGGCCCGCGAAGCATGGAACGCATCGATGCAGGTAGTGGGAACGGTCGGGAACGTCATCATCGCGGCTGGCGTGTTCTTCTGGTGGGCCTGGCCACTGCTCGCGATTAGCGCGCTGGTGTTCCTGCACTACCGCAGACGAAAGGGCGACGTTGTCACCTCCGGATGACGGTGCATCTTGATAGACCTGATCGCGGGAGCACTGGAAGGTGCTCCCGCGTGATTTCACGTGCTGAATCGCTCCCGGCTATTTGCTG